>SLRW01000110.1 GCA_007130745.1 Gammaproteobacteria bacterium | reverse complement strand
GCGCGACGCCTTGCTGCTGGTCTTTCTGGGCTATTTCCTGGTGGTAACCAACTTCCTCCACAGCCAGGAACTGCCCATGGTGCTATGGCTGACGCCTGCCACCGTATGGCTGACCATGGTGCTGCTCGATGTCGCCCGCGAGGGTAAACCCCTGCCCTGGCGCTACCGTCTGCGCACCACTTCAGTATTGATGCTGCAAGCACTGCCCCTGATGCTGGTGCTGTTCCTGCTGTTCCCGCGCCTTCCAGGTCCCCTGTGGGGCGTCCCCGGCCCGGATCAAACCGCTGCCACGGGACTCAGCGACAGCATGTCACCAGGCAGCATCAGCGGCATCAGTCAGTCCACTGAAGTGGCTTTCAGGGTCGCATTTGAGGATAGCCCGCCGGATCAACAGCAGATGTACTGGCGAGGGCCGGTGTTCAGGGAATTCGACGGCCAGACCTGGGGCTATGGTGATGAAGATTTGCGTGAGGAAAGCATCAGCCGCCAGCCAGAAGGACTGCAGCCGCTGGGGCCGGCTGTCAGTTACCGGGTCACCCTGGAACCCAGTAACCGGCCCTGGTTGATGAGCCTGGATATGCCGGGGGAGATTGAACGTCGCAATGTTCGCTACCTGGACGGGCAGGCCCTGGCCACTGAGCCGGTAGAGGAACGGGAACGTTACAATGCCACGTCTTATCCGGCCTATCACCTGCAAACCGGCCTGCCGGATGCGCTTCGCGAGCAGGCGCTGGGGCTACCGGAGTCGGGCAATAATCAGGCCCGGGCGCTTGCGCTTGAATGGGCGGCCCGATACGACGACCCGGATGAAATCATTGCCGCGGCCATGCGCATGTTCAATGAAGAACCCTATTACTACACCCTGGAGGCCGGAACTCTGGGAGATGAACCGGTAGACGACTTTCTGTTTGAAACGCGCGAGGGCTTTTGTGAACACTACGCCAGCGCCTTCGCTTTTCTGATGCGCGCTGCCGGCATCCCCGCCCGTATTGTCACCGGCTATCTGGGCACCGAGCACAACCCCATTGGCAACTACCATATTGTACGCCAGTCCAATGCCCATGCCTGGACCGAGGTCTGGCTGGGAGAGCGCGGATGGGTCCGCTACGATCCCACTGCCGCCGTGGCTCCCGAGCGCATCGAACAGGGCCTTAACACCGCACTGGACCGCGGTGACGAGGTTACCGGCGAGGGGTTAATGAACCTGCGTCGGCTAATCATCCAGCTCGAACTGGGCCGGGACGCTATCAACGCCATGTGGGATGCCTGGGTACTTGCCTACGGCCCGGAGCGTCAGGTCGAGGTACTGGAAAGACTGGGGCTGCCTGATGCCGACTGGCGCAGCATGGCGACAACAATGGGTGTATTGATGGTCATCCTGCTGGCCCTGCACTACGCCTGGATTGCCTGGCAGGCCCGAACGCTGTCACCGGATGCGCCCTCGCGCCACTACCGGCTATTCTGCCGGCGCCTGGAACGTATCGGCCTGGCCCGAAAACCCCACGAAGGTCCAGTAGACTTCGCCGAACGGGTAACCGGCGAGCGCCCGGACCTGGGTCCGGCAGTCCGACACATCACTGCCCTGTACGTGGAACTGCGCTACGGCGAAAGTAGTGACGCACAAAGCCAACTGCCTGCTCTGCAGCAAGCCGTCCGTAATTTCCGGCCATCACGGCAAACCCCGGGGCGGATTCAGCCGGCCTGAGCCATGCCCGCTGGCGCTTCTCTGGCGTAGCGTTGCTCAAGCGCCAGCAACTGGCGCTTGATATCCACCCCGCCGCCAAATCCGGTCAGATCGCCATTGGCTCCGATCACACGATGGCAGGGAATAATAATGGGAATCGGATTGCGGGCATTGGCCATCCCCACGGCCCGCGAGGCCCGTGGATTACCTGTGCGGCGGGCCAGTTCACCATAACTGACGGTGGTGCCGTAAGGCACCTTGCGCAGCTCGTCCAGCACCCTTGCCTGAAATGGTGTCAACCGGGGCGCCAGCGGCAGATCAAATTGCTGCAATTGCCCTGAAAAATAGGCTTCAAGCTGCTCACGCACCACAGGCAACAACGCCGAATCACGCACCCAGTCCACCCCGGCACGCCGGGCCATGGAACCGCCGGCGAAGCCAATCCAGCAGAGTCCGTCGTTATCGCCCGCCAGCATCAACTCGCCCACGGGGCTATCCATATACGTGTAGCGCATCGCCGCCTCCGCTCACCGCTCAACCCCGATCCAGTATAGACCGGTTGCCAACACTCTGCCCTGCCTCCTGACCGTGCCGTAGTGCCACGTCAAAAATCAAAAGCGTGAACCATGAAGAGCATGAAGAACATGAAGGGGTGAATGTTGTGGGTGAGCGATGCTTCGGGGGCAGAATCCTGGATAGCCCGGAGGGGCGGTTGGCGGCGGTGTGGTGCTGGCGTCATTCCCGCGCAGGCAGGAATCCAGGAATCGCCTGCAGTGCCTTCAGGTTCCGGCCTGCGCGGGAATGACGCCCCAAAACCATTGAATTATTAGTGATTTTTTATTTTCTTCATGCTCTTCGTGCTCTTCATGGTTAATGCTTTTAATGTTTCAGGCGCGGCGCTGAAAAGAGCGCATCAGGCCACGGGGACGCCGGCCCAGGCGTGTATGCGCACAATCAGGAAGTACAGCACCAGCCCGATGGCGACATTCAGCCCGTCCCAGAGCCAGCTCCTGGGTGCCTGTTGATATTCCAGCCCGCGCAGATTGAGTGCCACCATCGCCGTTGCCGCATAGGCAGCGAACACCCCGAACAGAAATACCGCCGCCAGGTGCCCCGTCACCAGCAGGTGGGCTACCCCCCATACCACCACAGCCCAGAGCATGGGGTGGCGGGTCAGCCGTCGCACATTGCCCGGCATGTAGGCCGACACGAGCAGAATACTGGCCACCATCATCAGCGGCTGAGGAAGAGTCCAGGCCCATATCGGCACGAACCAAAGCGTCTCGACTCCCATCTGACCATAGCCCACAACAATCAACGCCAGCCCGACAATGGAAACCAGGGCAAACAGGCCGCGATAGGGCAATTCACCCAGCTGTGCCACAACCCCCTGACGCAGCACGGGAACCAGGGGCAACATATGTACCCCGAAAAACAGAATGACGCCACAGACAAACCAGATCATGCTCCCCCCTTGTATTTCCGCCGCGAGCATTCCCTTCTGCGCTCGCGTGACACCATCATACCCCGTCACGCCCGAGTTCACAGCCCACTGAGGCGTAAAGAATAAATCAGCGTTTCCCATGCATAAAAAAGGCCCGGGAACCCCGGGCCTTTCGAACAACAATCACGCTCTGCTTCAACGCTGTTGCATTTGCTGTTGCATTTGCTGCTGCATTTGTTGTTGCTGTTGCTGCTGCTGACGCATTTGCGCTTCGAGTTCCTCGCGCTGTTCCTCGGTAAACACAGCCTCAACACGCGACTGCAGGATCATCGACAGGGCGGTAATCTCGCCGGTAAGTTCACCGATGCGCGTGGCTTCCTCGCGGATGGCGTCCTCGTCAAAATCCGGGCCCACCATCTGCTGCAACTGCTGCTGGCGCTCCTGCACCTCGGCCTGCATTTCCTCAACCTGCGGGTTGATCTCGTCCACAGCCGACCGGATATTGCCTTCCTGCTCGTCGCTCAGCCCCAGCATCTCGACAAGCTGGCTGATCTGGTCAGGCTGCTCACCACCAGGCGCCGGCGGTTGCTGTGCCCAGGCCGGCAAGGCAAGCCCCAGGGTCAACAGGATGGCAGGAAGAATTCGGCCAATACGCATAAATCACTCCAATCTATTCAGTTTGCAAGAACCCATTACCTTAACGCGAAGTCCACCCTTGTTGCACCCCTCCCCTCATTCTCAATCCTCATACAGGCCGAAGCGCACCTCGGATCTCAGCCACAGTCCGTTATCCTGGCTGAAGTCATTCTCGCGTCTCCAGTTGAAAAACGGCTCTACTTCGTAGAACAACCACGGGCGCCAGATACTGCGCCGGAATCGCCAGGAGACCAGGTAGTCCTCGACGCGGGTATTGGGTCGGGTATGACCCTGCGCCCGCGTGCCCATATTCAAGGCTGTTCGCTCATCAAGGCGCACCGCGTAGCCGAGGCTCTGGCGCCAGAACCAGCCCACACCATCCGCCACATTCTCCTCGCTCCATTCCAGCCGACTGCTCGCCCGGATCACCGCGTTGCCCCCGGTCTCCCGGTCAATATCCAGCACCGTGGCTGCATCCAGGCCATCGGACTCAACCAGCCGTAAGCTCTGGGTCACACGCACAAACCATCGATCTTCCGGCATCCATCGCTGGCGATAACGCACCCTGACAAAGGGCCGGAGACCACTGCGTACGCCCACATCGCTGTCGAGGTTAATCACCTCGGTGGCCCGAAGCATCCAGCGCAGGCCCGCCTGAAAGCTGTCTTCATCATCGGCGTCATCAACCGGAGCGGACCGTCGCCTGTCACGGTCTTCATCCCGACTTGAGAAGAACAGGCTCAGGCTGTCCTCCAGATAAGGCAGACTGATACTGGTTGAAATGCTGACGCTCTCGTCTGAACCCTGCAAGGCTCGCCATTCGCGCTCGTATTCAACGCTAAGAAAAGCGCCGGCACCATAACCATATTCCTCATCCACATCGCCGAACTGACGATCGATCCAGCGAATTGGCCAGCACAGCCCGCGCGACACTGCAAAATGCCCCTGATCCAGCCACTGCGGGTCCGGGTCCCCGGTCATCCCCAGGCAACCCCGGGGCAACACATAGGTTGAGCCATCCTCACGCGGAATAATCACTCGCCCTTGTTCATCCCTGTACCAGCCATCACGCTTGTCGACCACATCGGGATCAGCAAATATGGGATCGGCAACAAAACCATCTGCGTCCGGCCGCTGTGTCTGCGCGTCTGTCTGGTCGTCAGAGGCGGCCTCCTGATCCTGTTCACTGGCCACAGCCATACCGGCCCACGCAAAGGCGAACAACACCAGCAGAAAAAACCCGGGCCAACAAAACGATTTCACTTACGACAGATCTCCGCGCAACGTCAGCCTTGCCGCCTGCGCACCAACCCCGTCAAGCCACTGAATAACCACCGTCAACAGCAATATTCTGTCCGGTGATATGCCTTGCGGCGTCACTGGCAAGCAGTACAGCAAGACCCTTGAGGTCCTCCTCAGAACCCAGCCGGCCCAATGGTGTGCGGCCAATCACGGCCTCACCCACTTCCTCCAGTACCCCGCGTGACATTTTCGAGGGAAAGAACCCCGGACACAGGGCGTTGACAGTAATATCGTGCGGACCCCATTCGGCAGCCAGCGCGCGGGTGAAATTCACCACCGCGCCCTTGCTGGTGTTATAGGCAATGGTCTTCATGCCCATACCACCCTTGAGTCCAGCTATGGAGGCCACATTAATAATGCGCCCCCCGCCATGGCCGATCATGCAGCGACGCGCCACCTCCCGGGTCAGAAAAAACAGCGCATCCACATTGAGCTGCATTACCTTGTCCCAGCCCTCATCGGGATATTCCTCAGCCGGCGCCCCCCAGGTGGTGCCGGCATTATTGACCAGGATATTTACCGGCCCCAGTTCGTCTACCACCTGATCAACCATACCCGGGATGGTTTCCCGCCGGGACAGATCACCGGCGACTGTGCAGACTTTGACCCCCTGCTTCTCAAGCTGTTCCCGCGCGGCATCCAGCTCTTGCTGCTGGCGCGCGGTAATCGCTACCCGGGCGCCCATTTCACCCAGTGCCTCGGCCATCTGCAGACCCAGACCACGGGATCCCCCGGTAATCAGCGCCACCTTGCCCTCCAGGCTCATCAATTTTCTTACGCTCATAATTTACCTTCCTGCCATCGTGTCAAAGGGATCCTGCTCCCGCTCGGCCGCTTCTGCACGGGCCTGAATCAATTGTTTGATTTTCTTGTGCGGGAAGACATAAAACTGATCGTTCTCGACTGCAGCCACCGTCATCTCTGCAATTTCTTGAGCAGAAATACGCCCGTGCATAACGGCATGGCGCACCATTTCCTGGTGCAGTTTACGGGCCTCGCTCATGGGCGCTGTATCCGCCAGTTCGTCCGGCCGGTTGCGTTCGGCATCCACGATCGCGGTAGGGAAAAAGGCCGGGCACAACACCGTCACGCCCACATTGGCCTCGGCCAGGCGCAGATCCAGCGCCAGCGTTTCTGAAATCGCCACCACGGCGTGCTTGCTGGCGTTGTAGATGCCGCCGCCCGGGGCATTCACCCAGCCGGCAGCGGAAGCGGTATTGACCACGTGCCCCTCGCCCTGCTCCAGCAACATGGGCACGAAACACTTTATACCCCAGGCCACACCGTAGACATTGACCCCGGTCACCCATTGCCAGTCAGCCTCTGTAGCCTCCCACATCGGACCGCCGGCACTGACGCCCGCATTATTGAAAACCACATGGGCCGCGCCGTAGCTTTCACGCGCCAGCGCAGCCAAAGCCTGGATATCTTCCAGCTTCGACACATCCACGCGCAGACTCACCGCATCTGCTTGCGGATTGGCCTCACGAATCTCTGCCAGGGTCTGCTCCATCCCGGGCTGATCTACATCACCCAGCACCAGTTGCATACCCCGCGCAGCGCAGACCTTGCTCAGTTCACGGCCAAGCCCGCTGCCCGCACCGGTAATCACGGCCACCTTGCCTTGCAGATTCTTCATACCAGACTCCTTACAATAGACTGATGCAATCCATCTGTGCGGCATCATACCGTTCAGCACACGACCAGGTTAAGGAAATCCCATGAGCATTCTGCTGATGAATCTGCGCCATGTCCCGGAGGACGAGGCTCACGAAGTGCGTGAGCTGCTGGAACAGGAGCATATTGAATATTATGAAACCCCTCCCAACCGCTGGGGCATCAGCGCCGGCGGCATCTGGATAAAACACCCGGAGCAGGCCGAACAGGCCAGAGAGCTTTACCGGCAATATCAGGAGCTGCGCCTGCAACGGGCACAGGCCGATCACCGGGAAGCGCGCCGTGCCGGACGGGCGCCCGGACTGGGCGATGTTATGCGAGAAAAACCCCTGCAATTACTGCTCACTGCGGCTGGCGTCGGCTTGCTGCTGTGGCTGTTGCTGTTCCCCTTCCTGAGCCTTTGACCCTCCGGCAATCTGCGGTGAATACAGCGGCTTCACAAAACACAGCGCCACCCCCTGCCAGCCAACATGATTGGTCAGATCACAAGTCACCTGCCAGATTCCGTGTACCTGCAAACAGGCAAAAATCTCATCTACAGGATAGGCGTTCATTTGCATCGCCGGTTCACTGAAGTTGCGCCCGTACAGGAGGTTGAGCATATTACGCACCAGCGGCAGACGACGCATGAAATTACTCACCCGGTCCCTGAACCTGGAGCCTGGCGGCAGACAGGTAAAATGCAGCACAGCAGCACCGCCGGGCTTGAGACAATCAAGCAGGCGCTCCAGATAACGCAGGCCTTCGGCCACTGGAATGTGCTGAAAAACAATATACGAAAAGATCAAGTCGTAGGGTGGCAGGTCAGGGTCCAGCCCGTGTTCGGGAAGCGTGAACACCACATTTTTGATCCCTGCGGCGTCGCGGTTACGCGCCCCCTCCGCACACATGGCTGCCGAGACATCCACGCCCACCACCTTGTCAGCATAAGCCGAAAGCGGCAGCGTCATCCGCCCTACCCCGCAGCCGAACTCCAGAGCACGATGAAAGCGGCGGGTTTTACCAAGATGGCGGTGGAGCAGGGCCATCATATCCCTGAGGTCATCCTCACCGCTGCGGAAAAAACTCTCCCGACTGGATTCGGCAATTGACTGTCCCCGGTAGTTGGACCATGTCAGCACACCATAATAGGGGTTCTCCCTACCGAATCGCTCCCATGCCTCTCGCTGGCTGGCATTCATTACAATCTGCTCCCGCCCTTGATCACCAGGCTGTTTGCCTGTCCTGTATGTATGCCTGAGGCAGGGACACCAGGCAAGTCACTCAGGGAAACTCAGGCCCGTGTGAAATCAAACGCCATCACGCCGGCCAGCGAATCACAGCCCAGCAACAACGCCAGCAGACGGTCCAGCCCCAGCGCAACGCCCGCACAATCCGGCAAGCCGTATTCAAGCGCTGACAACAAACACTCATCCTGCGCCACAATCGCCTTGCCGGCCTGCCGGCGGCAGGCCAAATCAGCCTCGAAACGCCGCCGTTGCTCCTGCGCGTCCGTCAGCTCGTGAAACCCGTTGGCCAGCTCCACCCCGTCCAGAAACACCTCGAATCTGGCCGCCAGCGGCGGGTTGCCGGGCTTGATGCGCGCCAACGCGGCTTGATCCGCCGGATAATCAGTCAGCACTGCAAGATGCCCGCGACCCAGCGCCGGATACACCACCGCGCCCCCAAGCAAATCCAGCCAGTCGCTACGCTGCCAGCGCCCCGGACCGCCCGTAGCGACCACCCGCATAGCGGCCTCGGCAACTTCATCATCACTCGCGGCAAGGGGATCAAGCCCCGCGTGGCAAACAAAAGCTTCGCGGTAGGTCAAATATTGCGCCGGGGCCAGCTCCCGGTAGCCTTCGGCCAGCATTTCAATAAGCGTTACTACCTCGGCGGCCATCTGGTATTCGTCCAGACCCAGCCGGTACCATTCCAGCAAACTGAACTCGGGATTGTGCCAGCGCCCCCGCTCACCATCTCGAAATACCGTACAGAGCTGCCAGATATCACCGCTGCCGGCTGCCAGCAGTCGTTTCATGGGGAATTCAGGCGAAGTATGCAACCAGCGTTGCCCGCCGCCCCCCATTTCCACTGCAAGGCTGTCCAGCGCCGGATCGGTAGCCGCCGCGGCCGACAACACAGGCGTACTCACCTCAAGTACATCGCGCTGGTCAAAAAAATCCCGCAAGCGGACCAGCAAACGGACACGCTCACGCAAGGTTGATAATGCCGCCGAGGGTCGCCATTCCTGCATAGGACAAAAACCGGGGCCGTGATGGCGACCGGCCCTACTCCTTCGCCCGCGAGATATATTCCCCGGTGCGGGTATCCACCTTGAGCAACTCGCCTTCCTCTATAAACAGCGGCACCCGAACCACGGCGCCGGTCTCCATCGTGGCCGGCTTGGCACCGCCACTGGAAGTGTCCCCGCGTACCCCGGGGTCGGTCTGGGTCACGCGCAATGTCACATGAGCCGGCGGCTCCACACTCAAGGGCGCGTCATCCCACAGGGTCATCAGGCAAGTATCCTGTTCCTTGAGCCACTTGGCCGCATCCCCAACCACTGCGGCCGACGCGGCGTACTGCTCGAAGTCATCCGGGCGCATGAAGTGCCACTGCTCGCCGTCGTTATAGAGATACTGCATCTCCAGCTCGAGCACATCCGCGGCCTCAACTGATTCACCGGATTTGAAGGTGCGTTCAATCACCCGGCCGGTTTTGAGGTTGCGAATCTTGACCCGGTTAAAGGCCTGCCCCTTGCCCGGCTTGACGAATTCATTCTCGACGATGGCACAGGGGTCGCCATCGAGCATGATTTTCAATCCGCCACGAAACTCGTTGGTGCTGTAACTTGCCATGAAAGTATCTCGCTATCGTGTTGTCGTCGGCTTCGACTCTTCTTGTTGTTGCGGCGCCGGCCGGCTGCCACAATGAGCCTCCGGCGTCCTGCGGGGCCCGGTCGTTCCCGTACTAATCGGCGCGCCATGATAACCCGAAGCGACTCCCAGTCCCATATCCCCCCGGTGCCTGCCTGGCAACAGGCGCTGGCACGCGCCTATACCCGGCCCGAGGCACTGCTCAAGGCACTGGGGCTGGAGCAAACCCTGTGCGCAGCAGCGCACGAGGGGATGCAACAATTCCCGTTTCGGGTCCCGCGAGGCTTTGCCGCACGCATGCGCCGGGGTGACCCCGAAGATCCGCTGCTGCGCCAGGTGCTGCCTGGCGCAGCCGAAGCACAAACCAGACCAGGTTACGTCAACGACCCGGTAGGTGACCTGCCGCGCATGGCCACGCCGGGCCTGATTCACAAATATCATGGTCGCGCCCTGCTGATAGCGACGGGGGCTTGCGCCATCCACTGTCGTTATTGTTTCCGGAGACACTTTCCCTACGCCGAGGCCGGTCTCTCGGCCCGTCAGCTGGAGCGGGCCATGGCCTGGCTGGACGCCGACCCCTCGATTCGCGAAATCATCCTCAGCGGCGGCGACCCCTTGTCACTGACAGACCAGCGGCTGACTTCACTGGTAGAGCAACTGCAAAAGATCAGTCATCTGCGCCGGCTGCGCCTGCACAGCCGTTCAGCCATCACCCTGCCCGAACGCATCACACCTGAATTACTCGCCCTGCTCGAAGCCTGGCGGGGCCCCGTGGTGCTGGTGGTGCATGTCAATCATGCCAACGAACTGGATAACAGCGTGGCTGCTGCCATGACAGCGCTGCGCCGGGCCGGCGTCACGTTGCTGAACCAGAGCGTGCTGCTACACGGAATCAACGATTCGGTGCCCGCGTTGGCTGAACTGAGTGAATCTCTGGCCGATCATGGCATCCAGCCCTATTATCTGCATTTGCTCGACCCTGTGGCCGGCGCAGCTCACTTTGACGTCAGCGAGGAAAGAGCCAGGGAGCTCATGTTCCAGCTGCGTCAGTGTCTACCCGGCTATCTGGTGCCGACCCTGGCGCGCGAAATCCAGGGTGAACCCGCCAAGCGAGTTATTGGCCCGTGACAGAGCTGCCGATGGAGCGCTAAGCTGGCCACAGGTTCCGGGATTGGGCTGAAGCTAAAGTTGACGCGTACTCACATATGAGGGAGCATTCGCAAGCTGTGGGCAATACCCGCTAGAATTTCTCAGGGTCGGACTCAAACGCGAAGCTCCACCGGGATGTTATCCCCCAGACCCCGAAACGCCGTCCAAACCAGATACGGGACAGCAGGAGTAAACAGGTCCATGCAGGAAGCCACACTTAAAGTCTGGATTGCAGATCATTCCCAGAACGATGCCGAGGCGCTGGCCAGCACCTTGCGCAATGCCGGCTATCGCATACGCACCACGGCCATCAGTTCACACGGCGAACTTGATGACAAGCTGGCTGAAGACACTCCGGATCTGGTGCTTTGCGCCGTTGATCTCGAACTGCTGCCGCTGGACAAGTGTACTGCCGCCTGCGCCGGCAAGGCCCCTGAAATCCCGGTGATCGCCATTGCGGAAGACCCCGATGACACCGCCCTGGCTGCCGCTATCAGTTTTGGCGCCCGTGACATGGTCCGGCGCGAGGCCGGCGATCACCTGCAGCAGGTCGTGGGGCGCGAACTGGAGGTCGCCCGTCAGCGCCGGGCGCTGGCTGAAACCCGCAGCGAGGCCGAAGAAAACCGCGCGCTGGCGGACACCTTCCTCGATTCCAGCACCGACGGCGTGGCCTATATTCATGAAGGCATACATGGCCAGGTCAACAGCGCCTACGCCCAGCATTTCGGCTTCGAGTTACCTGCCGAAGTCGAGGGTCTGCCGGTGCTGGAGCTGGTTGCCAAAGATGACCGCGACGCGGTGAAAAAACGCTTGCGCGAATTCGACAAGGGGCAACTCAACCCCGAGCCCATGGCAGTCACCATGCAAACGCTGGACGGCAATACCTTCCAGGTCAGCATCCTGATGCAGGAAGTCCAGCATGAGGGTGAACGCACCCTGCGCCTGCTGGTGCCTACGGAATCCGGTGACCCCGAACTTGAAGCAGTTCACGACGCCCTGCAAAAGGAATTCAAAAGCCAGCGTGAACGCCTGCAGAAGATGGAAAGCGAACACCGCGAATTACGCGAAAGCCACCAGATTCTGCAACAGGAACATGAGGAACTGCAGGGCAAACTCAAGGCAGCCGCCAAAAAGATCCAGGACAGCAAACAAGCCGCCGCCGAAATGCCCGCCGATGGCGGCAGTCAGGCCCGCGCGGCCTTCCTCAAGGCAGCCGACACCCTGATCGAGTCACCCCCCGAGAACGGCAAGGCCGGCCTGGTCTGCTTTACCGTGGACAAATACCACGAGCTGCTTAGCCAGGTCGGTTTTTCCAATCTGGAAAGCTTTGTCTCCCAGTTCGGCAAGACGCTGGAAGAACATCTGGACAAGGGCGAACAGCTTTATCGCATCAGCGACCATTGCTTTGCTGTTTGCCTGACCCGCGACGCCGACAAGGAAATAGAAAAGTGGGCCAATGACACGCTGCACAGCGTCAATGGCAACCTGGTCGAAAGCGGCACCCACTCCACCTCCATGAGCGCCAGCGCAGCTGTCGTGCGCCTGAGCAGCGCCGAGGATGCAGACACCGCCCTGACTAATGCCTGGGCCGCGGCCAATCAGGCAAGCGAGGCCGGCGGCGGCACCGTGCAGCGGGCGGCCGGCGGTAAATCAGAGTCCAGCGACGAAGACGAGAAATGGATTGATCTCATCACCAGCGCGCTTGAAAAAGAGCGTTTCCAGCTGGTTTACCAGCCCATCGCCGCACTCGATGGCAGCGCCACCGAGCGCTATGTGGTGCGGATTCGTATGCTGGGTGAGGACGGCACCGAATATGCGCCTGAAGACTTCATGCCTGCCGCCGAACGCGGTGATTTAATGCGCGACATTGACCGCTGGGTAATCGACAAGACCCTGGCCGTGGCCGCCGAACGCGGCGCTGAAGCCAGCGAAGCCAGCTTCTTCTTGAAACTCTCCGAAGCCTCGGTCACCACACCTGACATTATTGACTGGATATCCGCCACCCTGCAGGGCCACAAGGGCATGAAGGCCAGCATTCTGTTTGAGGTCGCCCAGAACGTAGTTGAAAAACACCTCAAGACTGCCGCCACGCTCGCCGAGGGCCTCAAAAAGATCAAATGTGGCTTTGCCATCGATAATTTCGGGGTGGACAAGAGCGGGCTCAATACCATCAAACACGTGCCCATGGACTTCCTCAAACTCGAGGGCGCTTTCATTGCGGAAATGAAAGAAGACCCGGACAAGCGCGATCACGTCCAGCAAATCATTGACCTGGCACAGGAAAAAGACATCCAGACCATTGCCGGGCAGGTAGAAGATGCCAACAGCCTGGCCACCCTGTGGCAGCTCGGAATCAACTACATCCAGGGTAACTATGTGCAGGAAGCCGAAGTCGTACTGGACTCCGAAGGCGGTGGTTTTCACTGGAACGGCGAGGAAAAACAGGCCAGTTCCAGTTAATGTGCCCTCAGTACGAATCAACAACCATCTGCTTGAGCGAGTGGTTGTGGGTTCTTGACTCTCAGGTCTTGAGACGTCTCAAGACCTGAATCGCCCCCGGATACAGAACGGCAAAGCCCGTTCGAGTCACACTGCCAGAAGCAGGGGCGAGTTATCGACTCGGGTTCTGCAATGCAGCGATACGGTCATCAATGGGCGGATGACTGGCAAACAACCGCTTGATCCCGCCGCCAATACCGCTGTTGATCCCGAAGGCCTTCAACTGATCGGGCAAGTCATGAGGCTCATGTGCAGCTTTGAGCCGCTCCAGGGCACTGATCATGGCGCCACGACTCTTGTAAGCCGCACCACCGGCATCGGCCCGGTATTCCCGCCAGCGCGAGAAGGCGCTCACAATCATGGTGGCCAGAATGCCCAGCACGATCTGGGCAAAAATGACGGTAATGAAATAACCGATCCCGAAACCGCGCTCGTTCTTGAACACCACCTTGTCGACCACAAAGCCGATCACCCGCGAGAAGAAAATCACGAAAGTGTTGAGTACGCCCTGCAGCAGACTCATGGTGATCATGTCGCCATTGGCCACATGCGCCACCTCGTGCCCGAGTACTGCCTCGACTTCATCACGCCCCATGCGCTGCAACAGCCCGGTGCTTACAGCCACCAGTGACTTATTGCGTGAGGCGCCGGTGGCAAAGGCGTTCATATCAGGCGATTCATAAACAGCCACATCGGGGGTAGCGATATTGGCCTTGCGCGCCATCGCCGCTACCGAGCCCAGCAACCAGCGTTCAACCTCGTTTTTCGGCTGGTCAATCACATGCGCCCTGGTGGCGCGAATCGCCATCGTCTTCGACAACAACAGAGAGATGAAAGAACCACCGAAACCGAGCACCACGGCAATAATCACCCAGAAACCAATGGGCATGCCGAACTCGCTGTACAGATACTGTTCAAGCCCGGTCAGACGCAGGATTACAGTCAGTACAAAAATGACCGCAATATTGGTCAGACCGAACAGGGTTATGCGCTTGAACCACATCATCCCGACTTCACTCCTTCTCCCGGCCCCGCCAGGATGGCAACCGGATTATTTACCAACAGCCCCGCAGAGCTGTGCACAAAAGCCAATATGGGGTCACACACCGGCTTTATCAAGACTCGACCTGCAGTTGGCTCACGTTGCGCCAGCCGCGTGGCAACAGCCGGCCACGCTGGGCCCGCTCGCCCCGATAGGTATCCAGATCCTGGGTTCGCAAGGTCATTTGGCGCTTGCCGGCCGTCACCACGAGCTTCTGTCCTGGTCCCAATACCGCAATGCCGGCGAGGCGCTCATCACCCGCCTTGATTCGCGCCGGTGGAATACCCAGAATCTTGTTGCCCTTGCCCCGCGGCATCTCGGGCAAAGCCTCCAGATCGAACACCAGTAAATGACCGTCGCTGCTGACCGCCGCCAGCCACAAGGGGTTATCGGCCGCCGGCACCGGCGCCGTGGGCAACACACGCGCTCCGGCCGGCACATTAAGTACCGCCTTGCCCGCCCGATTGCGACTAAGCAGGTCGCCCTGAGAAACCACAAACCCGTAGCCGGCATCGGTGGCGATAACATGCCGGGCCTGTGAGTCCCCAGCAAGCACCGAGACAAAATCCACCCCGTCGGGCGGGTCCACCCGCCCCGAAACGGGCTCACCCTGCCCCCGCGCCGAAGGCAGGCTGTGCGTCAACAAACTGTAGGCACGGCCGGTGGAATCCAGCACCACCACCGGCTGATTGCTACGCCCGATAGCTGCGTGGGAAAAGCCGTCACCGGATTTGTAGGCCAGCGTTTCAGGGTCCACGTCGTGGCCCTTGGCGGCGCGTATCCAGCCACGCTGCGACAACACCACTGTGACAGGCTCGCTGGGCGTGAGCTCGGTTTCATCCAGCGCCTGGGCTGCTGATACCTTATCAGCCAGCGGTGAACGACGCTCATCACCGTAACGTTCGGCGTCGGCGGCCAGTTCCTTGCCCACCAAAGTGCGCAGACGTTGTTCCGAACCCAGGATTTTCTCCAGATGCTTGCGCTCTTCTTCCAGCTCGCTCTGCTCACCACGGATTTTGATTTCTTCAAGCCGGGCCAGATGCCGCAACTTGAGTTCCAGGATGGCTTCAGCCTGTTCCTCACTGAGGTCAAAACGCTGCATCAGCACCGGACGGGGCTCATCTTCATTGCGAATAATGGCAATGACTTCGTCTATATTGAGAAAAGCGACCAGCAACCCTTCAAGTACATGCAGTCGCCGGGCCACCTTGTCCAGGCGGTGCTCAAGACGCCGGCGCACGGTGCGAATACGAAATGCCAGCCATTCCGACAACAATTCGCGCAAATCGCGAACCCTCGGCCGGCCGTCCAGACCGATGACATTGAAATTGGCGCGCACGCTGCGCTCCATATCCGTGGTGGCGAACAGGTGGCTCATCAGCCGTTCGCTGTCGACCCGGCGCGAGCGCGGCACAATCACCAGCCGCGTGGGGTTTTCATGGTCCGATTCATCGCGCAGATCTTCCACCAGCGGTAATTTTTTCGCGCGCATCTGCGCGGCAATTTGTTCCAGCACCCGATTGCCGGAGGTCTGATACGGCAGTGCGGTCACCACAATATCGCCGTCTTCCATCTGCCAGCGGGCCCGCATGCGAATGGTGCCGTTGCCGCTTTCATATAACTGCAACAGATCCGCCCGCGTGCTGATGATCTCGGCCTCGGTGGGGAAATCCGGCGCAGGAATAAATTCGCACAGATCGGCGATGGTGCTCGAGGGGCGCTTGAGCAAGGCCTGGCAGGCGGCGGCCACTTCCCGCAGATTATGTGGCGGAATGTCGGTAGACATGCCCACGGCAATCCCGGTGGCGCCGTTCAACAATACATGCGGCACCCGCGCCGGCAGCGCCATCGGCTCCTGCAGGGTGCCATCGAAATTGGCAGTCCAGTCCACTGTGCCTTCGCCCAGCTCGGACAGCAGCAGCGCAGCAAAGGGGGTCAACCGCGCCTCGGTATAACGCATGGCGGCAAATGACTTGGGATCATCCGGCGAGCCCCAGTTGCCATGTCCGTCAATCAGCGGGTAGCGATAGCTGAAATCCTGAGCCATGAGCACCATGGCCTCATAACACGCGCTATCGCCATGCGGATGGAACTTGCCCAGCACATCACCCACGGTTCGCGCTGACTTCTTGGGCTTGGAGACCGCCGAAAGCCCCAGCTCGGACATAGCGTAGAGGATGCGCCGCTGTACCGGCTTGAGCCCGTCACCCACAAAGGGCAAGGCCCGGTCCAGGATCACGTACATGGAATAATCGAGGTAGGCGCGCTCTGTAAATTCGCGCATCGGCAACTGCTCAATGCCCTGATAACCCGCCTCGTTTGTATCGCTCATCAATACACTCCGCTGTCAGCGTTTCCCCGGGGATACTTCAGACTTCCACTTCCGCCAGATCACCCTTGCTTTCAAGCCAGCCGCGCCGGTCGGCAGCGCGCTTCTTGCCCAGCAACATATCCATCAGATCAAAGGTTTCGCGATCATCCTCGTTCACGGTCAGCTGCACCAGCCGCCGGGTCTCGGGGGCCATGGTGGTCTCGCGCAGTTGCAAGGCGCTCATTTCACCCAGCCCCTTGAAGCGGGTCACGCTTACCTTGCCCTTGATCTTGCCGGCCTCGACCCGATCCAGCACGCCCTGCTTCTCGCCGTCATCCAGGGCATAGAAAACCTGCTTGCCTACATCAATGCGATACAAGGGCGGCATGGCCACATACACGTGACCGGCACCGACCAGTGGCCGGAAATGTCGCAGGAAAAGCGCACACAACAAGGTCGCAATGTGCAATCCGTCGGAATCGGCATCGGCGAGAATGCAGACTCGCCCATAGCGCAGGCCGTCAAGCTGCTCGGAGCCTGGCTCCACACCTATAGCCACGGCAATGTCATGCACTTCCTGTGAGGCCAGCACATCCGCCGGCGCCACCTCCCAGGTATTGAGTATTTTGCCGCGCAGGGGCATTACCGCCTGGAATTCACGATCCCGCGCCTGTTTGGCCGAGCCACCGGCAGAGTCTCCCTCCACCAGAAACAATTCGGTGCGGGTCGGGTCCTGGGCGGCGCAATCAGCCAGTTTGCCCGGCAAGGCCGGACCGGAAGTAACGCGCTTGCGCGCCACTTTCTTGCCGGCGCGTTGCCGGGCCTGAGCCCGGTTGATGGCATTACGCGCCAGCGTCTCGCCCACATCCGGATGCTGATTCAGCCACAGCCCGAAAGCATCGCGCACTACGCCTGAAACAAAGGCCGCACATTCGCGCGAAGACAACCGCTCCTTGGTCTGACCGGAAAACTGTGGATCTTCCATGCGCACAGAGAGCACATAACTGCAGCGTTCCCAGACATCCTCAGGCGCCAGCTTCACCCCACGCGGCAGCAAGCTTCGGAATTCGCAAAACTCACGCATCGCCTCGGTAACCCCGGTGCGCAAGCCATTAACATGCGTGCCACCCTGCAGCGTGGGGATAAGATTCACATAGCTTTCCGTGACCGGCTCGCCTTCCTCGGTCAGCCAGCACAGCGCCCAGTCAACCTCCTCGTGCTCGCCCTCCATCTGTCCGCTGAACAGATCTGCCGGCAAGCGCGGCGTCTGGCCCAGCTCCGAAGCGAGGTACTCCGCAGTGCCACCCTTGTAGCACCAGCTTTCACTGTCTCCGGTAGCCGCATTAACAAATTGCATTTCCAGACCGGGACACAGCACCGCCTTGGCCCGCATGACATGGCGCAGGCGCGGCAGGGAAAAACGAGCGCTGTCAAAATACTCGCTGTCCGGCCAGAAACGCAGGCGGGTACCGGTATTCTGGCGACCGATGCGGGCGACTTCCTCAAGATCAGAGACTTTCTCACCTTGTTCGAAAGCCATCTGCCATTCCACCCCGTCACGGCGCACGCTCAGCTCAAGCCGCTGTGACAGGGCATTAACCACAGACACGCCCACACCATGCAGCCCGCCGGCGAAGCGATAATTTTTACTGGAGAACTTGCCGCCGGCATGCAGGCGCGTGAGGATCAGCTCGGCACCCGGCACCCCGTGCTCCGGGTGGATATCCACGGGCATTCCGCGGCCATTGTCCTCGACCTCCAGTGAACCGTCTTCGTGCAGGGTGACTGTAATCCGTGTTGCCTTGCCGGCCATCGCTTCATCGACACTGTTATCGATGACTTCCTGGGCGAGATGATTGGGCCGTGCCGTGTCGGTGTACATCCCGGGGCGGCGCCGCACCGGATCGAGGCCACTGAGCACCTCGATCGCGGCAGCATCGTATCTCTCGCTCATGCACTGCTTCCTGTCGCTGTATTCCGGGCCGGTGGCGGCCGTTAAAACTGGCGGGAGTGTAACCCACAAGCCGTCCCCGGCGAAGCCCGGAAGCTGGACCTGCCGACCCGGCCTGGGGCAACATGTACAATGGACCGCTGGAGTGGTCCGGCGCGACACAAAGCCTGAACAACCAGAGCGGTACAGGAGCACCCTTGAAAGAAAAGAGCGAAAATCGCCCCGAAGCCTTTGAGCAGGCTCTGCAGGAACTCGAACAGCTGGTAGATCAGCTCGAGAAGGGAGATCTGAGCCTGGATGAATCGCTGCAGCGCTTTGAGCGCGGGGTGGGCCTGGCCCGCACCTGCCAGCAGGCGCTGCGCGACGCGGAACAGCGCGTGCAGACATTGAGCGAGCGTTCCGCCGACGCGCCGCTACAGGATTTCGGAACGGACGAGCAACAGTGACTCCGGCATGGCTGGATCGCTACCGGCAACGGGTCGATGCAGCGCTGGATCGCTGGCTGCCGCAGGAGGATGTGGCGCCCGGACGGCTGCATGAAGCCATGCGCTACGCCGTGTTGGCCCCTGGCAAACGCGTACGGCCGGCGCTGTGCTATGCCGCGGGGGACAGCCTGGGCATCCCTCTGGAGCGGCTGGATGGCCCCGCCTGTGCGGTAGAGCTGATCCATGCCTACTCGCTGATCCATGATGATCTGCCGGCCATGGACAACGACGACCTGCGTCGCGGTCGCCCGACCTGCCACCGCCAGTTTGACGAAGCCACGGCCATCCTCGCCGGCGATGCACTGATGGCACTGGCGTTCCGGATTCTTGCGCATGATCCGACGATGGTGGAAGACCCGGCAACCCGACTGCAAATGATCGACTTGCTGGCCTCGGCTTGCGGCTCTCGCGGCATGGTCGGCGGCCAGTCTCTGGATCTGGCCGCCGAAGGCAAGACAATCGATCGCAGCGAACTTGAATACATCCATATCCGCAAGACCGGCGCCCTGATCCACGTCAGTGTCATGCTGGCAGCCTGTTCCTCGGAAACCGCCTCCGAGCGCCAGCGCGAACACCTCGAGCATATGGCCAAGCATATCGGTCTGGCCTTCCAGATCCAGGACGATGTACTGGACGTATGTGGTAACACGCAGACCCTGGGCAAGACCAGGGGGCGCGACCGCGAACGCAGCAAAGCCACTTATCCCGGACTCATGGGCCTGGAACCGGCCCGTGAACTGGCGCTGGAGCTCCATCAGCAGGCTCTGTCGGCGCTGGCGCCATTTGCTGATCACGCCGAGCCTCTGCGGCTGCTGTGCAACTATCTGATGCATCGCGAGGCCTGATTCAGCGTCCCCAGGGTTGATCCAGGACCCCTGCAGGGCCATACTTACAGAGCTTTTTCCGGTGCCGCGCAGCGGTATCTTCCAGGGCCCAACCGGCACAAATCTCGCATGAGCAACTCATCCTGTCCCTTGCTGGATCGCATTGACTCTCCGGCCGATCTGCGCGCCATGCCGGAAACTGATCTGTTGCCGCTGGCGCACGAGCTGCGTAACCATCTGATTGAGACCATAGGCCAGGTGGGTGGGCACTTTGCCGGCAATCTGGGCACCATTGAACTGACCCTGGCCCTGCATTACGTCTATGACACCCCGCATGATCGGCTGGTATGGGATGTCGGCCACCAGACCTATCCCCACAAGATTCTCACCGGTCGACGCGAGCAGATTCATACCATTCGCAGGCACGGCGGTCTGGCGCCCTTCCCCAAGCGCACCGAAAGCCCCTACGACACTTTCGGCGTCGGCCATTCAAGCACCTCCGTCAGCGCCGCGCTGGGCATGGCGCTGGCCGCTCGCAACCGGGGTGAGAAACGGCGTGTCGCCGCCATCATCGGCGACGGCGCCATGACCGCCGGCATGGCCTACGAAGCACTCAACCATGCCGGACACCTGCGTGCCGACATGCTGGTGATTCTCAATGACAACGAAATGTCGATCTCACCCAATGTGGGCGGACTGAACAATTACCTCACCCGTCTGCTCAGCAGTCGCTCCTTTACCTCCGCTCGCGAAGGCAGCAAGCGAGTGCTGGAGCATCTGCCACCGGTACGCGAGTTTGCCCGCCGGGCCGAGGAACACATCAAGGGCATGGTCACCCCCGGCACTTTGTTCGAGGAAATGGGCTTCCATTACTTCGGCCCTGTCGATGGCCACGATCTGCCCACGCTGGTGCAGACACTGCGCAACCTTCGTGAGCGCACCGGTCCAACCTTCCTGCATATCGTCACACGCAAGGGCAAGGGCTATTCATGGGCAGAGCAAGACCCGGTCAAATATCACGGCGTCGGCGCATTTGATCCGCATACCGGCAAGCTGGCGCCCAAAGCCGGCGGCGTCAGCTACACCAAAGTGTTCGGCGACTGGATCTGCGACATGGCCGCCCGTGACGAGCGTCTGGTAGGGATTACCCCAGCCATGCGCGAAGGCTCGGGACTGGTGGAATTCGAGCAGCGTTTCCCCGAACGCTACCACGACACCAGCATTGCTGAGCAACATGCGGTCACACTGGCCGCCGGCATGGCCTGCGATGGCATGAAACCTGTCGTCGCGATCTACTCCACCTTCCTGCAGCGCGCCTACGATCAGGTGGTGCATGATGTAGCCGTGCAGAACCTGCCGGTACTGTTCGCCATTGATCGCGCCGGCCTGGTCGGCCCCGACGGCCCGACCCACGCCGGCAGCTTTGATGTGGCGATGCTGCGCTGCCTGCCCAACTTCACCCTGATGGCGCCCGCCGACGAAAACGAATGCCGCCTCATGCTCAGCACCGGTTTTGAGCTCAACGGCCCCGCTGCCGTGCGTTACCCGCGTGGCGGCGGCCCCGGGGTAACCATAGAACCCGGCTTGCAAAGTCTGGCGATCGGCCGGGCTGAAATCCGCCGGCGCGGTTCCGGGCTGGCCATACTCGCCTTTGGCACCATGGTGGAACCGGCCATGGAAGTAGCGGAGTCACTGGATGCCACCCTGGTCAATATGCGCTTCATCAAGCCACTGGACGAAGCCTGTGTCCTGCAGATGGCACGCGAACACGACGCCATTCTGACAGTGGAAGAAAGCGTCGTCGCCGGTGGCGCCGGCAGCGCCGTCGGCGAATGTCTGGCGGCCCATGATGTTTGCTGCCCCATAGCCCATGTGGGGTTGCCGGACCGCCTGATTGAGCATGGTTCCCGCGAAGAGCAGCTTGTGGATGCCGGCCTGACCACCCGGGGTATCTCCGAAACGGCCGGCAAACTGCTGTCACAGATACCCCGCGACCACGCCGGCAGACACTCGGCATTACGCTAGGAAAACGCTTATCTATACATCGCCTCTCAGGCTTTGCCAGCAAGCCAGGATCAAGGCGTGATGAACAGATCAGCGTTTCCCTAAAACCCCGCCCCGGGGCGGATGACCACCACACCTCATGCTGGTATGATTTTCCCCCTGACCACCGAAATTTGATTCGGACCCTGCCATGCCCGCGAAATACACACTTAAAACCGTCAGCGAATTTGCTGCCGCCCATACCTTGCGCAATTATGACGGGCCGTGCAGCCGTATGCATGGGCACAACTGGAAAGTGGAAGTCGAACTGACCGGCAGCGAACTTGACGAGGCCGGTATGATCATAGACTTCAGACAAATCAAACGGGCGACCCGGGAAATTGCCGAACGACTGGATCATCGTTATCTTAACGACATAGCGCCCTTCGACGAGCGCAATCCCACGGCCGAGAATATCGCCCGCTATTTCTTTGAGGAACTGCAACAAATGTTCAGCCAGCAAAGCAACGCCCGAATCAACGCAGTCACCTTGTGGGAAACCGACCGCGCCTGTGCGCGTTTCAGCATGGACTGAAACACGACACGCCACTGCCAGACCCCATCATCGCGCCAATTGCGCAGCATCAGGAACACCATCTCATGAACCAGATCAAGCAGGCCGCAACCCGGGTGGAACAAATCGCCGATGTTCAGGGCATTCCCGATACCCGCGGGATCGCCATTGACCGGGTAGGCATCAAGCGCATAAGCCATCCCGTACGCGTGCGCGATATCGACGGTCAGGAGCAGCACACTATCGCCACCTTCAGCATGTATGTGCAGTTGCCGGCCGAGTACAAGGGCACCCACATGTCACGCTTTGTTGATATTCTCAACCAGGACAATGACGCCGGTCAGTGCGTGCTGGATGTCGCGGAAATGGTGGAGTTTTCACGGGGCATGGCCCGGCGCCTGGATTCCTCCACCGGCGATCTTGAAGCGCGGTTTACCTGGTTTATAGACAAACCCGCGCCGGTTAGCGGCATAGTCAGCAAGCTGGAATACGAAGCCGGAATCCGTGCGGTATGCGAAAACGGCGAAGAGAGCCTCAGCCTGCGCGTTGTGGTCCCGGTCACCAGCCTGTGTCCCTGCTCGCGCGAGATATCCGACTACGGCGCCCACAATCAGCGTTCACATATCACGCTCACGGTACGTAGCCGGGGCGGGCTGGGCATCAGCGAACTGATCCGAACCGTGGAAGCGGAAGGCTCCTGCGAGCTCTATGGGCTACTCAAGCGCCCCGATGAGAAATACGTCACCGAGCGCGCCTATGACAACCCCAAGTTTGTGGAAGATATTGTGCGCGATGTGGCCGTCCACATGGATGCCGATGATCGGGTGCTGGGCTACACCCTGGAAGCCGAGAACTTCGAATCCATCCACAATCATTCGGCCTACGCCTGGCTGGCACGTGACAAGCAGGCCTGAAACCCGACCACGCCTCTCG
>SLRW01000074.1 GCA_007130745.1 Gammaproteobacteria bacterium | reverse complement strand
GGGCGTTTTAGGTTTTACGTTTTAGGTTTTAAGTGAAAACCTTCTTGTTTCTTGCGCCCGGTTGGGTTGTGAGGGGCTGATCTGTGTTTCTCGGGGGAGAATATGGGGGCGATGCTGGAGCAGGGGGTGGCGCCGGAGTCGGTGCTGGAGGAGCTCGGCGGGTTTACCGGCAAGGATGTGGACTGGCAATCGGGGCGGGTGCTGACCGGGCTTTATGATCCGGGGCATGAGGCGCACGAACTCGCGGTGAAAGCCTATACCCGCTTTCTGGCGCACAATGCGCTGTATGTGAATATGTACCCCAGTCTGTCGCGTCTTGAGCAGGAGGTGGTGGCCTCGGTGCTGATGTTGCTGCGCGGCGATGAGCAGACCGTGGGTAATATCACCAGCGGCGGCACCGAAAGCATCCTGATGGCGGTGAAGACCGCTCGTGACTGGGCCCGGGTCAATCGTCCGGAAGTGCGTGATCCGCAGATTGTGGTGCCGGTGACCGCGCACCCGGCCTTTATCAAGGCGGCGCATTATTGCGGTTTGCGGGTGGTGCAGACACCGGTGGATACGCAGGGCTTCCGCGCTGATATGCCGGCCTTTGTGGATGCGCTTGGTCCCGAGACGGTGCTGGCGGTGGGCTCGGCGCCGAATTTCTCCCACGGCACCATTGATCCCATTGAAGCGATGTCCGAGGCGGCCCGCGAGCGGGGCATCCTGTTTCATGTGGATGGCTGCGTGGGTGGCATCTATCTCTCGCTGCTGCGGCGTATGGGCGAGCCGGTGCGGGATTTTGATTTTTCACTGCCCGGCGTTACCAGTATCTCCGCCGACCTGCACAAGTACGGCTACGTGCCCAAGAATGCCTCGGTGGTAATGTATCGCAACCGCGATTTGCGCCAGCACGCCTGGTTTGTCAGCACCGAAACCACCGGCTATGCGGTGATCAACCCGACGGTGCAGTCCACCCGTACGGGTGGACCGGTGGCCGCAGCCTGGGCCATGTTCCGCTATATGGGTGAGGCCGGTTATGCCGGGCTGGTGAGGCGCAGCCAGCAGGCCACTGCCGAGATGCTGGCCGCCATCAAGGACATGGATGACATCGAGGTGCTGGCTGACCCGGAAATGTGCATGTTCACGCTGGCCTCGGACAGTCTCAATGTGTTCGAGATTGATGACGAAATGCGCGCGCGGGGCTGGCACATGATTCCGCAGTTTGCCTGTGCCGGTGGTCCTGCCAATCTGCATGTCAGCGTCAGTGATGCCAATGTGGCACGGACGCATGAGTTTCTGGCCGAGCTTGAGGCGGTGGTGACGCAGTTGCGCGAGAACGGTTCCGGCGTGGATCAGGCCGGCATTGAGCAGATGGTGGCCGAGGTGCAGGGGCAACCCCCGGAAGCAGTGATGGAAGCGATGGTGCCGGTGCTGGGGCTGGAGGGCGCGGAGTTGCCCGAGCGCATGGCAACACTGAATACCGGTATGAATCTGTTGCCGGCAGCCACACGTAACGCCATTCTCGCGCTGTATTTCAATATCATGTACTGACCCCGGATGGCGGGGGTGGGCTTGTGCCCGGGTTATACTGGGCGCAAACAAGGGGAGAGGACCTAATGAATCGGGTACGCATATATGGTACGCGCCTGCTGCTCGGGCTGGTGGTAGTGCTGGCCGTGCTAACGGTCTGGAAATGGGATGAGATCCAGCGTCTGGTGGCGGTCAATGCGCTCTTTGATGAAGAGAAAATGGCCTGGAATTTCAGCCACATGGATCAGCTGTTTTTTCATGCCGATATCCCCCTGGGCGAAGTGGAAACAGCCGTGTTGCCGGAAAACCCGCGCGAGCTCTCCGGTCTGGATGAATGGATTGACGAACGCCGGCTGACCGCGCTGGTGGTGCTCAGCGATGGCGAGATTATTTACGAGGATTACTACCGTGATACGGCGGCCGGGGATCTGCGTATCAGTTGGTCGGTGGCCAAGTCATTTCTCTCCGCCTTGCTGGGTATTCTGGTCGATGAGGGCGTGATTGAGAGCATTAATGACCCGGTGACAAAATACGCCCCCGAGTTGGCCGACAGCGCCTATGACGGCGTGACCATTCGCAATGCCCTGCACATGGGTAGCGGCATCCGCTTTAACGAGGATTATTTCGATTTTCATTCGGACATCAACCGCATGGGTCAGGTACTGGCGCTGGGCGGGACGCTGGATGGCTTCACCCTGCGTCGCCAGGAGCGAGAGTTCGAGCCGGGCGAGCAGTTCCAGTATGTATCTATAGACACCCATGTCATCGGCATGGTGATTCGCGGCGCCACCGGGCGCAGCGTGCTGGAACTGATGGGCGAGCGTGTGCTGAGCCCCATGGGCGTGGAATCCGAGCCTTACTATATAACCGATGGTGCGGGTGTGGCCTTCGTGCTCGGCGGGCTTAATATGAGCACCCGCGACTATGCCCGTTTCGGCCAGATGTTCCTGCAAAACGGCTATTTTAATGACCGGCAGATTGTGCCGGCGAACTGGGTGGCAGAATCTACCGTGCCCAGTTCTCCTACCGCGCCGGGCGCGATTCAGTACGGTTACCAGTGGTGGGTACCGGCGGATGCCAGGGAAGGGGAGTTCCTTGCTCGTGGCGTCTATGGCCAGTTCGTGTATATCAATCGCCCGGCGGGCGTGGTGGTGGCTGCCAACTCGGCCGATCCGGATTTCCGTGAGCCGGGTGCCTTCGAGCAGAACCTGGCCATGTTCAGGGCCATTGCTGATGCGCTGCAATAATCAGCCTGTTGCCAGCAGGTGTTCGCGGCCGTTAGCCTCGAACTGCTGGCGTAATGCTTCGTATTCATCCACGGTCAGCTGGCGATAGCCGGTGTCGCCGCGCCGGCGGAACCAGATGGCCATCTCCGGGTTTGAGGCCACGTCGAAATGCTCGCGCTTGATATGCCGGACCAGCACCTTGTGCGTGGGGGATAGGGGTAATTCGTCCACGATGCGGATGAAATCAGGCATCCATTTGGGGTCCATGCCGCCGGATTGTTGCTGTTCCATGAAGTGTGCGTAAGCGCGCTGCGGATCAAATTCCGCGCCGGCCTTGAGTTGCAGGGCCACCGCCACACGTTCGTCGGCCACCGGGTCGGGTACGCCATAAGCGGCGGCCAGCTCCACACCCGGTAGTTGCGTGGCAAACCAGGCCACGTTCTCGGCCGAGAAGTTCTCACCGTCCTTGCGGATCCAGTCGTCGGTACGACCGTCGAAGTACAGAAAGCGCTTGCCCCCGATCACGCGGATATGACCAAGATCGCCCGAGCGGTAATAGCCGCCGCGGTACTTGCGGTTGGTGGTTTCGGGATCACCGTAGTAGCCATCAAACAGCAGGTTGTCTTTTGCTACCCGGGCCGAGATCTCGCCTACGGCCTGTTCGTAGTTGAGAATCCGCCCCTGGTCATCAACTTCCGCCGGCGGGCATTCCTTATCCTGTTCATCCAGGATCGCCACCTTTGAAGAGGTAATGCGGCCTACGCTGTCGGGCGGGTCACCGGGCATCAGAATGGTGCTGACGACGGCCTCGGTGGAACCGTAGACCTCGAAAATATGCTCCATGCCCAGATAGCGGATCAGCTTCTTTCGGTCCACCGCGCTGGCGCCATTGCCGATTGCCATGCGGAAGTGATTGTCAGGGTGGCGGGCGAGTGATTTTTCTATGGCCCCCGGGCTGCGGTATTTGTCCTCCAGCGCTAACAGGATGTAATGCAACGGCTGGCCCACGTAGTTCATGTAGGTTACCCCGTAATGCAGCATCTCCCGCTCGAAGGCGCTGGCGCTGAAACGTGGCGTGAGCACGAAGCTGCCGCCGGCCACCAGCATGGGCATGATGCCCAGCAGCCAGGCGTTGGAGTGGAACAGCGGCATGCAGACATAACCGCGGTCACCGGGGCGCACGCCGATACGGAAACGGGAAAGAATGCCGGCAGCCATAAACTTCAGATGTGAGCAGGGAATGGCCTTGGGAACACCGGTGGTGCCGGAGGTATAGATCACCAGCATGGGGTCTGCGCCGCACACCCGGCGGCGCCCGGCGGGGTTCTCCGGCGCCTGCTTCAGCGCCTCTTCAAGCCGCTGCATACCCGGCGGGGCGGATTTGCCATGCACCAGCACCTGCTCACGCGTCGGGGTGTCGGCGCGATCGATGACCTGCTCTATGAATTCCAGTTTTCCCTCGTCGGCGATCAACAGACGAATATCGCCGCGTGCCATCACGGCGGCCAGGGTGTCGCCGCGAAAGCCGGTGTTCAGCCCGAACACCAGATCCCCCTCAAGCGCGGCGCCGAAGGCGGCGAACAGGAATTCCGGCGTGTTGTCCAGGTACAGGCCGATGTGCTGCGGGGCATTCGCCGCCAGGGTGCCAGCCTCAATCGCAGCCTGCCGGCGGGCCCGGAACAGGCGGGCGTAGCGGGCCGCTTCCTGATAGCACTCGCGGTAGGTATAGCTGCGATCCTGCCACAGGATAAAAGGCTTGTGACGGGTGCGGGGCAGGCGCGCCCGCCAGCGCAGCAAGCGACCCGTATGCAGCCCGCCGAGCAGGCGACGGACCAGTGGCGCGGCATTCATGAGCGAATCTCCCCTGCTGGCGAATGCAGTCAAGTGTCCCGGTTTGACTCCCGGCACGCCTTGATGTCAGTCAATCAAAACAAAAAATGGCGTTCGTGTCTGCATCGCGTTCCCCGCATCAGCTGCCGGCTGCTATGCTTGGCGTCAT
Organism: Gammaproteobacteria bacterium; assembly: GCA_007130745.1. Classification (GTDB taxonomy): domain Bacteria; phylum Pseudomonadota; class Gammaproteobacteria; order UBA5335; family SLRW01; genus SLRW01. Next base: position 2,682 of record SLRW01000074.1, on the reverse strand, counting down.
GCGTGTACACAAGCTCCCATCCCAGTTGATTAACCAGATTGCCGCCGGTGAGGTGGTGGAACGGCCGGCCTCGGTGGTCAAGGAACTGGTGGAAAACAGCCTGGACGCCGGGGCCGGCCATATCGAGGTGGATGTGGAAGCCGGCGGGCTGCGCTTGTTGCGGGTGCGCGATGATGGTGAAGGCATGGCGCGTGAGGATCTGGTGCTGGCGGTGGATCGTCATGCCACCAGCAAGATCGCCTCGCTGGAAGACCTGGAAGGGGTGCAGAGCCTTGGCTTCAGGGGTGAGGCGCTGCCCAGTATTGCTTCGGTCAGTCGGGTCACCCTGACCTCTCGCGCGGCAGGAGAGGAGCGGGCCTGGCGAATTGAGGGCGATGGCAGTGGCGATTTCGCCGAGCCCGCGCCGGCGCCACATCCGCCGGGCACCACGGTGGAAGTGCGCGAACTGTTTTTCAATACGCCGGCGCGGCGCAAGTTTATGCGTACCGAGAAAACCGAGTTCGCCCATGTGGAGAAAGTGGTGCGGCAGATGGCGCTGGCTTGTCCCGATGCTGGTTTTGTATTGCGCCATAACGGGCGTGTGGTGTGGCAGTCGCCCGCCGGACAGGAAACGCAGCGGCTGGAACGCCTGCTGGGGCCGGAATTTGCCGCACATTGCATTGCTGTTGAAGATGCCGCCGCCGGTCTGGGGCTGCACGGGCGCATTGCCTTGCCGACTTTCTCGCGCAGTCAGGCCGATATGCAGTATTTCTTCGTCAATGGCCGCCTGGTACGTGATCGCATGGTCGCCCACGCCGTCCGCCAGGGCTACGAAGATGTGCTCTATCACGGGCGGCATCCGGCCTATGTGCTGCATTTGACGATTGATCCGGCGCGGGTGGATGTAAATGTGCACCCGGCCAAGCACGAAGTGCGTTTTCGTGACGGCCAGCTGGTCCATCAGTTCATCTCCCGCACTCTGGGTGAGGCGCTGTCGCAGACGCGCCCCGGCGAGGCGCCGACTACGCGGGTGGCGTTGCACGCCGACCCGGCGCGCGCGGTGCCCGGTGCGGGTAGCCAGGCCCGCATGGGGCTGGCCACGCCGGCGGCTGATCGCGAGGCGTATCAAAGCGCCTGGTCAGACTATGCGCGACCGGCGGATGCGGCGGGCCAGCCGCTGGCGGAGCAGGGGGTGCAGTCCGTAGCTTCGCCGGCGTCGGCTGATACTGGCGAGCAAAATCCGCCGCTGGGTTTTGCCCTGGGGCAGTTGCACGGCGTGTATGTGCTGGCAGAGAACGACCACGGCCTGGTGCTGGTGGATATGCATGCTGCGCATGAACGCATCAGCTATGAACGGCTCAAGCAGGCTTTTGTCGGCGAAGGGGTGCGCAGCCAGCCGCTGCTGGTGCCGGTCTCGCTGGCGGTGAGTCGGGCCGAGGCCGATGCTGCCGAGGCGCATCGGGAAACTTTCAGTCAGCTGGGTTTCGAGATTGACCGGTCAGGCCCCGAGAGCTTGATGATCCGCGCTGTGCCGGCCTTGCTGGCACAGGCCGAGGCGGAGGTGCTGGTGCGCGATGTGCTGGCGGACCTGATGACTCACGGCCGCAGCCGACGACTGGAAGAGGCGGTCAACGAACTGCTGTCGACCATGGCCTGTCACGGCTCGGTGCGCGCCGGGCGTCAGCTCACGCTGCCGGAGATGAATGCGCTGTTGCGCGACATGGAACGTACCGAGCGCAGCGGGCAGTGTAATCACGGTCGGCCCACCTGGGTGCAGCTGGATCTGGCGGAACTGGACAGGATGTTCCTGCGTGGCCGCTAAGCCTCGCCCGGCGGCCGGCCAGGCGCCGCCGGCCATATTCCTGATGGGGCCCACGGCTTCGGGCAAGACTGCGCTGGCGGTGGATCTGGCCCGGCACTACCCGCTGGAGATCATCAGCGTGGATTCGGCCCAGGTCTATCGCGGGCTGGATATAGGCACGGCCAAGCCCTCGCCCCAACTGCGGCGGGAGGTGCCCCATCGGCTGGTGGATATTGCCGAGCCTGTTGAAAGTTACTCCGTCGCGCGGTTTCGTGAAGATGCCCTGCAGGCGATGCGCGAGATCACCCGCGCCGGGCGTATCCCGCTGCTGGCCGGTGGCACCATGCTGTATTTCCGCGCGCTGTTGCAGGGCCTGTCGGATTTGCCCGGCGCCAACCCGGAGATCCGCCGGTGTCTGGATGAACAGGCGCGCGAGTCGGGCTGGCCGGCGTTGCACCGGCGCCTGGCTGAGGTGGACCCGGTAGCAGCCGGGCGCATTCATCCGCATGACAGCCAGCGCATCCAGCGCGCGCTGGAGGTGTGGGAATTGACCGGGCGGGCGATGACGGAACTTTATGCCAGCGCGGCTGACATACCTCTGGAGTATCGGGTGATTCGCCTGGCGGTGGCGCCGGCGGAGCGGGCCGAATTGCATCGACGTATTGGCGAACGTTTCCACACCATGATGGCGGCCGGTTTTGAACATGAAGTGGCGGCGCTGATGAGCCGACCCGGCATGGCGACTTCGCTGCCGGCTATGCGTGCCGTCGGCTATCGCCAACTGGCCGAGTATCTGGCAGGGCAGCGCGGGCGCGAGGAGGCAATTGAGCGCGGTATTATCGCCACCCGCCAATTGGCCAAGCGCCAGTTGACATGGTTGCGCCGCGAATCCGGTCTGTATT
>SLRW01000096.1 GCA_007130745.1 Gammaproteobacteria bacterium | reverse complement strand
TGTTCAATAATCACGGCCACGGCAATACGAGGATTATCATAGGGCGCCCAGGCGATAAACAGCCCGTGATCCCACAAATGTTGAGGCAGTTCATCCTCGTCATATTCCTCGTCCTGCGCCAGCCCGAATACCTGCGAGGTGCCGGTCTTGCCGGCCATCTCATAGCGCATCCCCCAGCGCTGGCCGCGGGCGGTGCCGCGGTCGCTGTGGACCACGTCGCGCATGGCCGCGCCGATTTCCGCCCAGATGCCATCGCGGCTGACCGTCACCGGATCGCGCTCCTCGATCATCGGCGCCATGGCGGCCTCACCCGCCATGTCCTGTATGCCGCTGAGCAGATGCGGCGGCAGCTTGCGGCCCTGCCGGGCCAGGGTGGCGGTGGCCTGGGCCAGTTGCATGGGCGTGGCCAGCATGTAGCCCTGGCCAATACCGGCGATCACGGTTTCGCCACGGTACCAGGGCTCGCCCAGCGCCTGGCGTTTCCATTCGGCATTGGGCATCAGCCCCGCGCGCTCGCCAAGCAGATCAATGCCGGTGGGCTGGCCAAAACCGAAGCGGGTCATGGTGTCGTATATGCCCTGAATTCCCAGTTCCACCGCCAGTTTGTAGAAGTAGATATCGCAGGACTCCACAATCCCCTTGTGCAGATCCACCTGGCCATGGCCATGCTCCACCCAATCACGGAAGGCGCGGCTGTAGTTGGGCAGGTAGAAACGCCCCCGGCAGGTGATTTCATCCCGCAAGGCCCCGGTTTCCAGTTGGGCCACGCCCAGAAAGGGCTTGATGGTGGAGCCGGGCGGGTACTGGCCGCGAATGGCACGATTGAACATAGGTCGACGAGGGTGGTTCTGTAGACTGCGGAATGCGTCCCGTGACAGACCGCGCACCAGCAGGTTGGGGTCAAAGGTCGGTGTGCTGGCCATGGCCAGTACCTCACCGTTACGGGGGTCTATGGCGATCGCGGCCCCGGTGTGTTCGCCGAGCGCATCCATGGCGGCCTGTTGCAGGTTGATATCCAGTGTCAGATGGATATCACGCCCCGGGCGCGGGCGCTGGCTTTCCAGTGTCTCCAGCAGTCGGCCCTGGGCATTGACTTCGACGCGCTGGACCCCCGGTGCGCCATGCAAAATTTGTTCATAGCGCTGTTCCAGGCCGCTTTTGCCCACATGCGAGGTGCCGCGATAAAGCCGAGAGTCCAGCTGCTGCAGATCCTGACGATCAATGGCGCCTGTGTAACCCACGACATGCGCGGTGAGGGCGCCGTAGGGGTAGTGCCGCATCAGGTTGGCGCGCATCTCCACGCCCGGGAATTCATGCCGGCGCACGGCAAAACGGGCCAGTTCTTCCTCGCTCAGATGCAACCGGATGGGTACGGCCTCGAAGGCGCGCTGGCGCTGGCGCTGGTTGTGCATGCGCTCGATATCGCCGCCGCTGATCTCGATGAGCTCGCCGAGCTGTTGCAGGGTGCCTTCCATATCCGCGATCTGTTCCGGCACCAGGTCGAGCTGCCAGGCAGGCAGGTTCTGGGCCAGGATATGGCCATTGCGGTCATAGATCAGGCCCCGGGTTGGCGGTGCGGGCAGAATACGCACGCGGTTGTCCTGAGACAGCCCGCTGAAATGCTCGTGATGCAGGACCTGCAACCAGGCCATGCGGGCCATCAGCAGCCCGAAAACGATCAGGGTAATGATCGCCAGCAGCGTAGTTCGACGCTGGAAATGCTGCCGCTCACGGGTGCTGTCTCTGAGTACCTGCTGCACGGGCTTACCTGCGGGTGTGTTCAGTTGCTGGCATGATACAGACCGGCTGATGGGGCATCGGTTCAGGCCACTCTGAAGCGCTGGCGTACCAGGCGCAACATGGTAAAGCTCAAGGGCCACATTGCGGCGCCGGTCAGCGCGGCCGGCCAGGCCCACACCGGACCGGCCAGACCCATGAGCCCTGACAGCCAGTAGAGCATAAATTCATAGATTGCGAGCAGGGGTAACAACACCAGCGCCTGTTGCCACACCGGGAAGGGCCGGATTTGCAAATGGAAGCGCTGCGCCGTCCAGGCAATCAGCACCATGGCCAGCGCATGCTGACCCAGTACGCCGGCCGTGCTGGCATCCAGCAACAGCCCCGCCAGCCAGGCCTGAATCAGGCCAAAGCTATGGGGTGTCGCCAGCGACCAGTAAACCACGGCCAGGGTCACCCAGGCGGGCCACAGGGTGCGGGCCCACTCCGGCAGCGGTATCAGCGTGAGCGCTAGCGCGATCACCAGACTGATCCAGATGACCGGCAGACCCCGGCGATGTACAGGCATCATGGCTGCACCTCTCCGGGGGCGGTTTCGCCTGGCGGCGAATCAGCCGGCGCCATGTCGGTGTCGTCAACGTCATGGTGGGTGGTTTCGGGTCGGCGGGTGACCATCAGCACCTCCCGGCTGCGGTCAATGCGTGCCGCGGGCCGGGCAGAAATGCGGGCAAAGCGCTCGCCGGGGATAATTTCCACTTCGGTGACGATGCCCACCGGATAGCCCCGCGGGAAGCGGCCCGCCAGCGCCGAGGAGACCAGCAGATCTCCCGGGCGCACATCGGCGCTACTGGGCAGATAGGGTAGATCCAGGCGAATGGTGCTGCCGGTGCCCTGGGCAATGGTACGCAGCCCATTGCGATTGACCTCCACGGGGATGGAGTGGTTGGGGTCGGTAATCAGCAGGGCGGTGGATTGCAGCGGACCGGCATGGGTGACCTGACCGAGCACCCCGTGGGCATCAATCAGCGCCTGGCCGGCGTAAACATCGTCAAGGCTGCCGCGATTGAGTATTACCTGATGGCGGTAGGGGTTCATGTCCACCGCCAGAATTTCACTGATCATCACCTGCTGGTCTACCTGGCGGGCGGATTGCAGCAGCTCACGCAGACGTTCGTTTTCGGCCTGCAGGGCATCCAGGCGTTGAAGCTCGCCGTGAATCCGCAGGTTCTGAGTACGCAGTTCGCGATTTCGCTCAATCAGGTGGTGCCGAGCAGACAAGCTCTCGCGACTCCAGAGCACAACCCGGGTGGGCGCGTCCACGGCCCAGCGTACCGGCGTCACCAGCACGGAAAGCGCATCATGCAGGCGATCAAGCTGCTGGTGGCGGTGGTCGAGGATCATCAGCGCGCAGGAAAGCAGCACCAGCAGTGCCAGTCGCAGCACCAGCATGCGATGGCGCCCTGTAAAAGGGTTGCGGGTGTCAGTCTGCTTGTAGCCGTACACAGGCTATTACCTCTGCCGGGCGTGGGCGCCGTGGGGTATAGATCAGCGTTTCCCATGATACGCATGCGGCCCGGGCAAGACCATGCCCGGGCCGCATGTTGTCGGCGGTTCGCGCCGCCTTATTGCAGACCGAAAATATCAGCGCCGTGCTCGTCAATGATTTCCAGCACCCGTCCGCCACCACGGGCCACACAGGTCAGCGGGTCATCGGCAAGGATCACCGGGATGCCGGTTTCCTCGATCAGCAGCTTGTCCATGTCGCGCAACAGGCTGCCACCGCCGGTGAGCACCATGCCCCGTTCGGCCACATCGGAGCTCAGTTCGGGTGGCGTCTGTTCCAGCGCCGTCTTGACTGCCCGCACGATACCGGCCAGCGGTTCCTGCAGGGCTTCGAGCACCTCGTTGCTGTTCATGATCATGGTGCGCGGCACACCCTCGGAAAGATGCCGGCCCTTGAACTCGATTTCGCGCACATTCTGTGAAGGGTAGGCGGTGCCGATTTCGCACTTGATGCGCTCGGCGGTGGACTCGCCGATCATGGCGCCGTAATTACGCCGCACATAGTTGATGATGGCCTCATCAAAGGTGTCACCGCCGATGCGTACCGACGCCGAATACACAATGCCGTTAAGTGACAGCACGGCCACCTCCGAGGTGCCACCGCCAATATCCAGCACCATGCAGCCGCGCGCTTCGTGCACCGGCATGCCGGCACCAATCGCCGCGGCCATGGGCTCGTCAATCAGGTACACCCGTCGGGCGCCGGCGCCGGCGGCGGATTCCTTGATGGCGCGCCGCTCTACCTGGGTGGAGCCGTAGGGCACGCACACCAGCACGCGCGGGCTGGGGCGAAAGTAGGGCGAATCATGCACCTTGCGGATAAAGTGCTGGAGCATGGTCTCGGTGGCGTTGAAATCAGCAATCACGCCGTCCTTGAGCGGGCGGATGGCGGTGATGTTGCCCGGCGTGCGCCCCACCATGACCTTGGCTTCCTCGCCCACGGCGGCGAGTTTGCGCTGGCCACCCGGCTCATCGCGAATGGCCACCACTGACGGCTCATTGAGTACAATGCCCTGACCGCGAGCGTAAATAAGTGTGTTGGCTGTTCCCAGGTCAATCGACAGGTCATTGGAGAACAGGCCACGAAAACCGCTGAGCTTCATCATAAGGCTGGTCGCGTATCCCTTGCAGTGGATATAGGTACAGTCGGTGAACTCTAGCAATGGCGGGGATTTTCGGCAAGCACGCGATTTGTGGTAATTTTCGCGCTCCGTTGCCGATGCGGGTATCAAGCGGGCGCCGGGTTTACATCTTTGGGAGAGAGCTTTCATGTCACTGACACCGGAAGAGGTCAAGGCCGTTGCCCATCTGGCGCGCCTGGCGCTGGATGCACAGCGCATCCCCGAATACAGCCGCGATCTGTCGCGCATCCTCGATCTGGTCGAGCAGATGCAGGCCGTCGACACTGACGGCATTGAGCCCATGGCCCACCCCCTGGATATGGCCCAGCGCCTGCGCCCGGACGAGGTAAGTGAGGGTGACCAGCGCGAATGCTTCCAGGCCATCGCACCGGCGGTGGAAGACGGCGTCTATCTGGTGCCACGGGTGATTGAATGAGCGGGGCCGACAGTATGCATGAATCAGGAATCAGTGACCTGTCCCGCGGGCTGGCGCAGGGCGAATATTCCAGCGAGGAACTTACCCGCGCGGTGCTTGAACGCATCGCGCGTCTGGACAAAAACCTGAACAGTTTCATCACCCTGGACACCGAGCGCGCGCTGGCCGCGGCCCGCCTGGCCGACAAGCGCCGTGGCGACGGTGAAGCCGGGCCGCTGACCGGCATTCCGCTGGCCCACAAGGATATCTTTTGCACCGAAGGCCTGCGCACCAGTTGCGGCTCGCGCATGCTGGATAATTTCACCGCCCCCTATGACGCCACCGTGGTCGAGCGTCTGGCCGACGCCGGCATGGTCACGGTGGGCAAGACCAACATGGACGAATTCGCCATGGGTTCGTCCAACGAGACCAGCTACTACGGTCCGGTTAAAAACCCATGGGATACCAGCCGGGTGCCCGGCGGCTCTTCCGGCGGCTCGGCAGCGGCGGTAGCCGCGCGCCTGGTGCCGGCGGCCACCGGCACCGATACCGGCGGCTCCATTCGCCAGCCGGCGGCGCTGTGCGGGATTACCGGCATCAAGCCCACCTACGGCCGTGTCTCGCGCTGGGGCATGATTGCCTTTGCTTCCAGCCTGGACCAGGGCGGAGTGTTTGCCCGCTCGGCCGAGGACGCCGCGCTGGTGCTGGGCGCCATGGCCGGTTTCGACGAGCGCGATTCCACCAGTGTGGAACAGGCGGTGCCCGACTACGCCGCCGGGCTTGAGCAGCCACTCAAGGGGCTGAAAGTCGGCCTGCCGAAGGAGTTCTTCGGCGAAGGACTGGATGACGGCGTGCGTGCGGCGGTGGATGCCGCCATCGCCGTGCTCAAGGATCAGGGCGCCGAGCTGCGCGAGGTCAGTCTGCCCAATCTGGGCCTGTCGGTACCCACCTATTATGTGATCGCGCCGGCGGAGTGTTCGTCCAATCTCTCGCGCTATGACGGTGTGCGTTTCGGCTATCGCTGCGATAACCCGCGCGATCTGGAAGACATGTACAAACGCTCGCGCGGCGAGGGCTTCGGCGTCGAAGTGCAGCGGCGCATTCTGGTGGGCACCTATGCGCTGTCGGCGGGCTACTACGATGCCTACTATCTGAAGGCCCAGCAGTGTCGGCGCCTGATCAGCGAGGATTTCCGCAAGGTCTTTGAAGACGTCGATATTCTGGTTGGCCCCACCTCGCCGGAAACCGCTTTTGGCCTGGGCGAGCGCGCCGATGACCCGGTCAAGATGTACCTCAGCGATATCAACACCCTGGCGGTGAACCTGGCCGGCCTGCCGGGTATGTCCATCCCCGCCGGTTTTGCCGCCGGGTTGCCGGTGGGCTTGCAGTTGATTGGCAATTACTTCGATGAAGGGCGTCTGCTGAGTGTGGCTCACCAGTATCAGCAGCACACCGACTGGCATCGTCGTGCGCCGGAGGGTCTGGCATGAGTCAGTGGGAAGTCGTTATCGGGCTGGAGATTCACGCCCAGCTCGCCACACACAGCAAGATTTTCTCGGGTGCCTCCACTCGCTATGGCAAAGAGCCCAATACCCAGGCTTGTGCGGTGGATCTGGGCCTGCCAGGCGTGCTGCCGGTGCTTAACCGTGAGGCCGTGCGCATGGCCGCCATGTTCGGCCTGGCCGTGGGCGCTACCGTCACTCCGCGCTCGGTGTTCGCGCGCAAGAACTACTTCTACCCGGATTTGCCCAAGGGCTACCAGATCAGCCAGTTCGAGCTGCCGGTGGTCGAGGGTGGGCAATTGCTGATCGAACCCGAGGACGGCGAGCCCAAAACCGTGGGCATTACCCGCGCTCATCTGGAAGAAGACGCCGGCAAGTCGCTGCACGAGAATTTCACCAATATGACGGGCATCGACCTCAATCGTGCCGGTACGCCGCTGCTGGAGATTGTCTCCGAGCCGGACATGCGCTCGGCGAAAGAAGCCGTGGCCTACATGAAGAAAATCCACTCGCTGGTGCGCTACCTGGAGATCTGCGACGGTAATATGCAGGAAGGCTCTTTCCGCTGTGACGCCAACGTCTCGGTACGCCCGCGCGGGCAACAGGAATTCGGCACCCGCACCGAGCTCAAGAATCTCAACTCCTTTCGTTTCGTCGAGCGTGCCATCAACTTCGAGATTGAGCGCCAGATTGATGTCATCGAGGGCGGCGGCAAGGTGGTGCAGGAAACCCGACTGTACGACCCTGACAAGGCCGAAACCCGCTCCCTTCGCACCAAGGAAGAAGCCAACGATTACCGCTACTTCCCCGATCCGGACCTGCTGCCGCTGGTGATTGAACCGGCCTTCATCGAGCAAGTGCGCGCCGGTCTGCCCGAATTGCCCGACGCCAAGCGCCGGCGTTTCGTGGAGCAGTACGGTCTGCCCGAGTACGACGCCGGCGTATTGACCGCCGGTCGTGACCTGGCCGATTTCTACGAAGCCGTGGTCGCCGCCGGGCCGGATGATGCCAAGCTGGCCGCCAACTGGGTGATGGGCGAGTTCTCCGGCGCGCTCAACAAGGCCGGGCTGGCGCTGGAAGACAGCCCCGTATCAGCCGCCGCGCTGGCCGGCCTGCTCAGCCGCATTG
>SLRW01000064.1 GCA_007130745.1 Gammaproteobacteria bacterium | reverse complement strand
GGGGTGGAGCAGTCTGGCAGCTCGTCGGGCTCATAACCCGAAGGTCGCAGGTTCGAATCCTGCCCCCGCTACCAAGTTTCTTGAACAAGAAAGCCCCGGTCAGGGGCTTTTTTGTTGGTAATGAGCCGGCATGGCAGGAGGCGACCCGGGATGCGTGAACGTCTCGTGGCAATGCTGGAGCCCGTGCTTACAGGCATGGGCTATGAGCTTGTGCATGTGGAGCTCGCCGGCGGTGGACGTGATACGGTGCTGCGGGTGTATATTGACGCCCCCGGCGGTATCGCGCTGGCTGACTGCGAAGCGGTCAGTCGCCAGGTCAGCGCCTTGCTTGATGTGGAAGATCCGGTGCCGGGGAGTTACCAGCTCGAAGTGTCTTCGCCGGGGCTTGATCGCCCGCTGGCCAAAGCCGGAGACTTCGAGCGGTTTGCCGGGCATCGGGTTCGGGTAAAGCTTGTCGCGGCAGTTGACGGAAGACGCAACTATACCGGGGAGCTGCTGGGATATACGGACGGTCAGGTTAGTCTGGCTGTGGATGGCGAGCGCCACTCGCTGGCGCTGGATGATATTGAAAGTGCTCGCCTGGTCCCTGAAGGACAGGGTTCCGGGCGCCGGAGGCAGGGTCGATGAGCAAGGAAATTCTGCTTGTAGTCGAAGCGGTTTCGAACGAAAAAGGCGTTGAGGAAGATGTGATCTTCGACGCGCTTGAGGCAGCGCTTGCCTCGGCGACGCGCAAGCGCCATGCCGAGGATATTGACGCGCGCGTGGAAATCGATCGCGAGACGGGCGAATACCACGCCTTCCGACGCTGGGAGGTGCTGGCCGATGACGACGAGGAAAACTTCGAGTCAGAGGAGCGCCAGATTCTTCTCAGCGAGGCGAAAAAGCAGGATCCGAAACTGGAAGTGGGCGATTTTATAGAAGAGCCCATCGAGGCTGTGGCCTTTGGTCGCATCGCCGCGCAGACGGCCAAGCAGGTGATCGTGCAGAAGGTGCGTGACGCCGAGCGCGCCCAGGTAGTCGAGGCTTACCAGGATCGCGTCGGCGAACTGGTTATGGGGGTAATCAAACGGGTCGAGCGCAGCGGCGTCTACCTGGATCTTGGCGGCAATGCGGAAGGCTTTATCCCGCGTGAACGCCTGATTCCCCGCGAGCCGGTGCGTACCGGTGATCGCCTGCGAGGGTATCTGGAAGAGGTGCGCCCTGAGGTGCGCGGGCCGCAGCTGTTCGTCAGCCGGACCGCACCACAGTTTCTGATCGAACTGTTCAAGCTCGAGGTGCCCGAGGTGGGCCAGGGCCTGATTGATATTCTCGGCGCCGCCCGTGATCCGGGGCTGCGCGCCAAGATTGCCGTGCGCAGCAACGATCCGCGCATCGATCCGGTGGGTGCCTGTGTGGGCATGCGTGGATCGCGCGTGCAGACGGTGTCCAATGAGCTGGCCGGCGAGCGTATCGATATCATCCTGTGGGATGAAAACCCGGTACAGTTTGTAATCAATGCCATGTCGCCCGCCGAGGTGGTATCCATTGTGGTGGATGAAGATTCCCACAGCATGGATATTGCGGTGGAAGAGGACAAGCTGTCCCAGGCCATCGGGCGGGGCGGGCAGAACGTGCGTCTGGCCAGCGAATTGTGCGGCTGGGAACTCAATGTCATGAACGAGACCCAGGCCGAGGAAAAGAGCGAGGCCGAATCCCGTGCCCTGTGCGAGGTATTTATGGGCGCGCTGGATGTGGATGAAGAGCTCGCTGGCGTACTGGTGCAGGAAGGTTTCTCCAGTCTGGAGGAAATCGCCTACGTGCCGTTGAGTGAGTTGCTCGAAATTGAGGAATTCGATGAGGATATTGTTCAGGAACTGCGTGACCGCGCCCGTGATGCCTTGCTGGCACAGGCGATTGCCGGCGAGTCCGGTGAAGGCGCCGCGCCGGCCGAAGACCTCCTGGGCATGGATGGAATGGACGAAGACACTGCGCGACTGCTCGCGAGCCATGGCATCGTCACCATGGAAGATCTGGCTGAACAGGCGGTGGATGACCTGCTCGAAATCGAGGGTTTCGAGGAGGAACGCGCCGCGCAGCTGATCATGACCGCACGGGCACCCTGGTTTGCCGAGCAAGACCAGGAATGAAAGGCGGCATCACATTTGCCGGGTTGAAGTCGCCGACGTGCGAACAGGTCCCGGGGGACAACGAATATGGCAGAAGTAACAGTAAAACAGTTCGCCGAGGCAGTGGGCATTCCGGTAGAGCGGTTGCTCGAACAGTTCGGTGAGGCCGGTCTGGAAGTCAAGGATCCGGACCAGAAAATCAGCGAAAAGGAAAAGACACAGCTGCTGACGCACTTGCGCGGCCAGCGTGGTGGCGAAGGCCGGGAGCCTCGCCAGATTACCCTCAAGCGCAAGTCCACCAGTGAACTCAAACTTTCCGGCGGCCGTGGCAGCACCAGCAAGACGGTGAGCGTGGAGGTGCGCAAGAAGCGGACCTACGTCAAGCGCAGCGTGATCGAGGAAGAGCAGCGCCAGCAAGACGAGGAAGAAGCCCGCAAGGCTGAGGAAGAAGCGCGCAAGGTGCGTGAGGCCGAGGAGCAAGAAAAAGCGGCGCGTGAGGCCGAGGAGAAAAAGGTCGCCGAGGAAACCGAGGCCCGCGACCGCGAACAGCAAGCGGCCGAGGCAGATGCGGCTCGCGAGGAAGCCGAAAAGGCGGCGCGTGAGCAAGCCGAACGCGAAGCGGCCGAGCAGGAGCTCAAGCGCCAGGAAGCTGAAAAGCAGGGCGCTACCCCGGCACCGGCGGCCGAAGATACGCGCAAGCGCAAGGGCAAGGGCCGCGCGGCGACTGAGGATGACCGCCATACCAAATATGGCCGGCAGGAACTGCACATGGCCGAGGGTAGCGGCAAGCGCCGCAAGAAGGGCGGCAAGGCCGGGCGTATCAGTCGTCGTCAGCAAAACGACAACCCGCATGCCTTCGAGCGACCCACCGCGCCGGTAGTCCGGGATATCACCATTCCTGAGACCATCGCCGTCAGTGAGCTGGCGCAGAAGATGGCAGTCAAGGCCACTGAAGTCCTCAAGACCATGATGAACATGGGTGCGATGGCTACCATCAACCAGGTGATCGACCAGGAAACGGCGGCGCTGGTGGTGGAGGAAATGGGCCATAACGCCAAAATGCTCAGCCATGAGGCCACCGAGGAGCAGTTGCTCGAAGAGGGCTTTGACGGCAATTGGGGCGACCCCGAACCGCGCTCGCCGGTGGTGACCGTGATGGGGCACGTTGACCACGGCAAGACCACCTTGCTGGATCATATCCGCAGCACCAAGGTGGCCGCCCGCGAGGCCGGCGGTATCACCCAGCATATTGGTGCCTACCGGGTGGAAACCGCCAGCGGTGTGATGACCTTCCTCGATACGCCGGGCCATGCGGCTTTTACGTCCATGCGTGCACGTGGCGCGAAGGTCACCGATATTGTGATACTGGTGGTGGCCGCTGATGATCAACTGATGCCCCAGGCGATTGAGGCCATCCAGCATGCCCGGGCGGCCGAAGTGCCACTGATTGTGGCCATCAACAAGATGGACAAGCCCGAGGCCGACCCCGAACGGGTGCGCAACGATCTGGTCAAGCAGGAGCTGGTGCCCGAGGACTGGGGTGGTGACACCATGATCTTCCCCATCTCCGCGCTCAAGGGTGACGGCGTCGAGGAGCTGCTCGAAGGTGTGTTGCTGCAGGCCGAAGTGCTGGAACTCAAGGCGCCGGTAACCGGCCCGGGTCAGGGCACGGTGGTTGAATCTACTCTCGACAAGGGCCGCGGCCCGGTGGCCACGGTGCTGATCCAGAAGGGTCAGCTCAAGCGTGGCGATATCGTGCTGTGTGGACAGGAATATGGCCGTGTGCGGGCCATGTTCGATGAGGCCGGCAATCAGGTTGAAACCGCCGGGCCTTCTACGCCGGTACAGTTGCTGGGCCTGTCGGGCACGCCTGATGCCGGTGACGATGTGATGGTCATGGCGGATGAGCGCAAGGCCCGTGAAGTGGCGCTGCATCGTCAGGAGCGCCAGCGTGACGTGAAGCTCTCGCGCCAGCAGGCGGCCAACCTGGAGAACGTCTTCAACCGCATGGGTGAGGGTGAACAGCAAAGCCTGAACCTGGTGGTCAAGGCTGACGTGCAGGGCAGTGCCGAGGCGCTGCAGGAAGCGCTGTCCGGTCTGTCCAACGAGGAAATCGAGGTCAAAATTGTCTCTGCCGGCGTGGGGGGTATCACCGAGTCCGACGTTAACCTGGCGCTGGCTTCCGAGGCCATTATTCTGGGCTTTAACGTGCGTGCCGATGCTGCCGCCCGCAAGTTGGTGCAGGAGCATGATGTAGACCTGCGCTATTACAGCGTGATCTACGAGGCGATTGACCAGGTGCGTGGCGCGGTCAGCGGCATGATGAAACCGGTGGTGCGCGAAAACATCATCGGTATCGCCGAGGTGCGCGATGTATTCCGGTCCTCCCGCCTGGGCGCCGTGGCCGGCTGCCTGGTGGTGGAAGGCGCGGTCAAACGCGCCAATCCTATCCGCGTACTGCGCGACAATGTGGTGGTATTTGAGGGTGAACTCGAATCACTGCGGCGCTTCAAGGATGATGTGAATGAGGTCAAGGCGGGCACCGAGTGTGGTATCGGCGTCAAAAACTACAACGATGTGCAACCGGGCGACCAGATTGAGGTCTTCGAGCGCATCGAGGAACGCCCCGACGCCTGATCAGACCGACCCCGGTCCCCGATCGATATGGAGTAGGCCATGCCCAGGGATTACCCGCGACATCGCCGGGTAGCCGAGCAGTTGCAGCGCGAGCTTGCCGAACTGATTCGGGATTACGTCAAGGACCCGCGTCTGGGGCCGGTTACCGTGACCCGCGCGGACGTCTCGCGTGACCTGGGCTGGGCCGATGTCCATGTTGCCTTTCTTGCCGATACCAGCGAATGTGAACAGCGCCTCGCCATACTGTCTGGCGCGGCCGGCTTTCTGCGCCGGCAGCTGGGCCGCCGGATGCGTATCCGTACCGTGCCGCAATTGCGTTTTCATTATGACCAGAGCCTGGACGATGCCCAGCATATGGACCGACTGATTGCCCAGGCACGCGCTTCCGACCGCAAGCAGGGCGATGATGAAGACTGAAGCATCCATGCGGCCATTCAAGAATGAGGTGTTTTGATGGGGCGTCGTGGAGGCGGCAAAGGCCGTCCGGTCAATGGCATCCTGCTGCTCGACAAGCCCGCCGGGCTGTCGTCCAATGCCGTCCTGCAACAGGTCAAACGCCTTTATCGTGCCCGCAAGGCCGGTCATACGGGTAATCTCGACCCGCTGGCGACCGGCATGTTGCCCATTTGTTTCGGTCAGGCCACCAAGGTATCGGCTTTTTTGCTGGATGCGGCCAAGTACTATCGTGTCACCATGAAGCTGGGCGAGCAGACGGCCACCGGTGATGCCGAAGGCGAAGTGACCGTGACCGGCCCCGCCGATGCAGCCGTGGTGGAACAGGTCGTGGCCATGCTGGAACCATTCCAGGGTGAGATTGAGCAGATCCCGCCCATGTATTCGGCCCTGAAGCACAAGGGCGAGCGCCTTTACAAACTGGCCCGTGAAGGCCGAGAAGTAGAGCGGCCACCGCGTCGTGTCACGATTCACAGTCTGGTGCTGATCGACCGTGATAGCGACAGAGTGACCCTGGATGTGCGTTGCTCCAAGGGGACTTACGTGCGCACCCTGATCGAGGATATTGCCGTGGCGGCCGGCAGTTGTGCCCATGTGGCGGCGCTGCGCCGGCTGGGGGTAGGGCCCTATATGGAAGACGCGAGCATGTGGACGCTGGATGAGCTTGAAGCCATTGCCGAAGCCGAAGGCGAGGCTGGGCTGGATCGCCTGTGTCTGCCGCTGGACAGCGCTCTGCGCGAGTGGCCGGAGGTTGAAGTCACCGGCGACAGCGCCTATTACTTGCGCAAGGGCAACCCCGTACTCATACCGCGCTCACCCGCCCAGGGCTGGGTACGATTGTATGAAAACGCGGGCCGTTTCATGGGCATGGGTGAAGTTCTGGACGACGGGCGGGTGGCGCCACGGCGGTTGATGTCTGCTGCCGGGGAGCGTTAACGAAACGCTGGCGTCTCTTTAACCGGCTTGTGTTGGAGACAGGGCCAATGTAAGTTTGGGCCTGATGGACAACCCTGAAGATGGGCTGAAAATGAATCCGAATTTCCTTGAATTTGAGCAACCTATTGCCGAGCTTGAAGCCAAGATCGAGGAGCTGCGCTACGTTGGCGATGACAGCGAAATCAACATCAGCGAGGAAGTCTCGCGGCTGGAGGCCAAGAGCCGCAGCCTGACCGAGTCGATTTTCTCCTCGCTCAACGCCTGGCAGGTGGCCCAGTTGGCGCGGCATCCGCGCCGGCCCCACAGTCTCGATTACATCGAGCATGTGTTTACGGACTTCCAGGAGCTGCACGGCGACCGGGTGTATGGAGATGACGCGGCTATTGTGGCGGGGCTGGCGCGTCTGCGCGGCCGGCCGGTGATGGTGATCGGCCAGCAAAAGGGCCGGGATACCCGCGAGAAACTGCACCGCAATTTCGGCATGCCACGCCCGGATGGTTACCGCAAGGCCCTGCGCCTGATGGAAATGGCCGAGCGCTTCGGCCTGCCCGTGGTCACGCTCATCGATACGCCCGGTGCCTTCCCCGGCATCGATGCCGAGGAACGGGGCCAGAGCGAGGCCATCGCCCGTAATCTGCTGGAAATGTCCCGGTTGCGTACGCCCATATTGTGTACCGTGATTGGTGAGGGCGGCTCCGGCGGGGCGCTGGCTATTGGTGTCGGCGATCGCGTGGCGATGCTGCAGTACAGCATCTATTCGGTGATCTCGCCCGAAGGCTGTGCTTCCATCCTGTGGAAGGATCCGGCCAGAGCCCAGGACGCTGCTGCGGCCATGGGTATTACCTCCGAGCGCCTGAAGGAGCTGGGACTGATCGACCAGGTAGTGCAAGAACCGCTGGGGGGCGCCCACCGTGATCCCCAGGCCATGTATCAGACCCTGGGCGATTATCTGGAGAACAGTCTGCAGGAACTCGATGCGCTGGATGTCCGCGGTCTGCTGGATGCCCGCTACGAACGCATCCTGGCCCACGGCAACTTCCGCGAAAGTGCCTGATTGGCCGTGACGGATGACGCTGGCGGCGTGATGCATCGCGAGGGCACCCGGCCTGCTCCTGATGGCTGCGAGCTGTACTGGCAAAGCTGGCGGCCTGATTCCCCTGCGCGTGCCCAACTCCTGATTCTGCACGGCTTTGGCGAGCATAGTGGCCGCTATCAGGCGCTGGCCGCTGATTTTGTGGCTGCCGGCATTGCTGTGCTTGCCTTCGATCACCGTGGACATGGCCGTTCCGGGGGTCGCCGGGGTGCTATCAACCGTTGGGCGGATTTTCGCCGTGATGTCGGGTATATGGCCGCTGAGTTGGCCGACCCTTCCCTGCCACTGTTTTTCTATGGCCACAGCATGGGCGGCCTGATGGTGCTGGACTACGCCCTGCACGGTGAAGGCCCTGAGCCAGCCGGTGTGATTGCTTCGTCGCCTTTTCTGTGGCCTGAATCTGTACCGG
>SLRW01000047.1 GCA_007130745.1 Gammaproteobacteria bacterium | reverse complement strand
CGCCTTCCCAGCAACCGGCCGGGCAGGACCGCCGCTATCAGCAAAAGCGGGAATATGAAGCTGAGCACCGCCACGACCAGGGCCAGCTCAGGCCCCCGCGCGCCGTGGGCAATAAGAAACTGCGGTTGCGCCGATATCCAGCTGTACACCGGCTGTGCCAGCACCAGCCCGCTGAGGGCAAACACATGAAGTACAAAACGGGAAAAGCGCACAGGCATGCCGGATGTGTGCGCCGGTGATGAATCGCCGTCGGTTTTTTCCATCAGTGCACTCCCACTCAACTCTGGCATGCAACAGTATGACTACACACCACGGAAACCCCCGCCGCCGGCTCGCGGAACAGCTTCTATCCGACCACAAGCAGTCTAACATGCCGGCGCAGGGGGCATTCCCGGGATTGGCAACACCGGATGTGTCGCTATATGATCTGGCAAACAAAAAATTTTGCATGCCTGCATGCAGGGTTCCGACCCGGCATCCTGTTCATCAGGGCAAGCAAAAGTAGACGTTTGAGACCCGAACGAGGAACCTGGTGTGCAGGATGCAACCTGGCTGAGAGTGTTGCGTGAACTTGGGGGGCGCAACAGATCAATACTGCAATGCGGCTTGCTTGTCACGCCCCTGATCATTTTTGCGTGGCTTGGCTGGCGCAACCGCTGGATTGTTGATGACGGCTATATCTTTTTGCGTATAGTCGACCAGATTACCCGCGGCAACGGCCCCGTATTCAACGCAGGTGAACGTGTCGAGGCCTTCAGCAGCGCGCTCTGGCAGGCCCTGCTCGTACTTGCAGATCTCGCCATCCCCCTGCGCCTTGAATGGCTGGCCGTATTGCTCGGTATCGCCCTGAGCGTGGGTGGGCTGGCCCTGGCCATGGCAGGTGCGGCCAAAATCATACGCCTGTATCAACCGGACGCCCTGCTGCTGCCTTTCGGCATCCTGCTCCCCCTGAGCGTGTTTGTTGCCTGGCGCTTTGCCAGCAGTGGCATGGAAACCGGGCTGGTCCTGGGCTGGCTCGGCGCCTGCCTGTACGTACTGGCTTGCTGGGCCAGGGATGCATCCCGCCTGACATGGCCCGCCGCAATGCTGATTGGTCTGGGCTGGCTGGTGCGCCCGGAGCTGGCGCTTTTCAGCGCGCTTTTTATTGCCACGGTTTTGTTGTTGCAGTGGCGGCAGGACAGCTGGCGTGACCGGTTACTCACATTGCTCGCCGCCGGGTTGATCCCCGTGAGCTATCAGATATTCCGCATGGGCTATTACGGCTCGCTGGTCCCCAATCCGGCACTGACCAAGGATGCTGCCGATATCTACTGGGCCGAAGGCTGGCTATACCTGCTTGATTTCGCCAACACCTACTGGCTGTGGCTGGCTTTGCTGATCCTGCTTATGGGCGCCTACCTGCCACTGGTATGGGGGCTCTGGCAACAGCGGGCACACCGGGCGCTGGCTGTTGCAGGGGTATTTGTAATCGCCGGCCTGCTCCAGGCGCTCTATATCACCGTCATCGGCGGCGACTGGTTGCACGGGCGACTGTTACTGCCGGCTTTCTATGCCCTGGCCTTGCCGGTGGCCATAATCCCCCTGGCTCGTACACACGCGCTGGCTGTATTAATCGTCCCCTGGGCACTGGCAAGCGCCATCAGTCTTCGCCCCCCGCCACCCCAAATAACAGACATGGTTGTGCTCCCCACACATAACCATGTGTTGATTGAAACACGCGGCTGGGGCCAACAGAGTCTTCGACAGCAGCGGCTTGAACGCGCAGGTGGTTTCCATGCTGATGTTGTGCTGGGCATGCGTTTTCAACCAATAGAAAGTGCCACCCCGGGGCCCTACCTGCGGCTGCCCGGCATCAGCGCCAGGGTACTGGGGCTGCCGCCCTATGCACTGGGGCCTGACTGGCACGTCATTGACGCGCTGGGGCTGGCCCATCACATAACCGCCCGTATGGAAGTAACCCCGAGCCTGAGTTTCTTTCCCCGCAAGGCTGGACACAAAAAATCACTGCCTGTGGTATGGCTGGCGGCCATGATCACTGCCGAAGACAGCCAGCCAGACCCCGCTGAATTCCCCGGCGCATTCAACCCCCTGATCCCGGACACCCACGGCGATGAATTCCAACGCCAGGTCGAAATCGTGCGCATGGTCCTCAAATGCCCTGCCCTCAGCGAGCTGCATGCTGCCGTCACCGAACCGCTGGACTGGCAGCGCTTTGTGGCTAACTTCACCGGGGCATGGACCCGCACCCGATTGACTATTCCGCCTCATCCGGACCATGCCTGGCAAAAATTCTGCGCCTGACACAACCCTGACCCGTTGATTGAGTATCGGAACATGCAGCAACAACCTCTATTATTGTGCGACAATAGCGCCGTTTCAGTGGATATGGGATTACATGCGATATTTATCCACCACCGCGCCACCCTCCCCGGGTGGCGATAGTGCTGTTTTATTCGCTTTCCAGATCTTTGCCCTGAGCGGCTTCGCTATTGCCCAGCCTGTATATGCCTGGATCTCGGCACAACCCGAATTCCTCGTCGCACATGGTGCCGGATGGCCTGAACTCATACTCCTAACCATCGCCCTCAGCCTCCTGGTCCCGGGTTTGTTCCTTTTGCTCTCCCAACTGTTCCAGCTCTTCGGGAAAAGGACGCTGGCAACGGTCAGGATCGCCCTGATCTGTCTGCTGGTGGCTATACTCGCCATCCAGTTTTTCACCGCAATACCAACATGGGTAGCACTCAGTCTTGCCTTGTGCCTCGGCCTTGCCGGAGGGATGCTCTATCGCTTGTCCCTGTTTATGCGCAATGTGCTTTCGGTAGCCGCGCTGGCAGCGGCGGTTTTCCCGTTGGTTTTTCTGTTTGGCGAACCTGTCCGCCCCATGTTGCTGGAGCAAAGCGGCAGGGCCCTGTCAGCGGCGGTCAAGGACATTGCCGATGAAATACCGGAAACCCCTGTTGTGCTGATCGTTCTTGATGAGCTACCCGTCAGCACCCTGCTGAACAACGACGGCGAAATTGACGAACGCCGATTCCCCAACTTTGCCCGACTGGCCAACCACAGCACCTGGTATCCCCGGGCCACCTCGGTACACCGTGGCACCACTCAAAGCATCCCCGCCATTCTCACCGGCAACCTGCCTCCGCCGGAAGCGCCGACAGCTCAATGGCAAAATTACCAGGACAACCTGTTTATCTGGGCCGCTCGAAATTACCCGGACGAACTGTTCATACACGAAAGCCTGACCGGGCTTTGCCCGATAAGCATTTGTGACCGGGATTCACGCCTGTGGACAATGGCCGTATTCATTCAGGATATTGGTATCTTGCTGGGATGGCGCCTGCTCCCCGAAACTCTGGCCACCCGCTGGCTACCCTCTATTGATGCAACCTGGAACCAGTTTGCCGAAGGTCGCGGGTTACCCGCACGGCTGAAACCGGAAAACCCCGCTACTGCTGGTGGCTCAAGATACTGGTATAACCGACCGGAACTCTGGCGCAGAGCCACACCGGAAATGGGGACGGGCTTCCATTACCTGCATATTCTGTTCCCTCATGTGCCATTCCAGTATCTCCCCGATGGCAGCAGATATCGCGACACACTCAACCCGCAAGGGTATCGCCGTGTGCAGAACGTCCCCGATCACAATGTCCTGGAACTACTCAGACACATGGCTCAAACCCGTTTTCTGGACCAATTGATCGGGGAAATGCTGGATCACTTGATGGCGCTGGAGCAGTGGGACGACATCTTGCTCATCGTGACGGCTGACCATGGCCGTTCATTCATTCCGGACAGTAACTGGCGTATTGTTGATCAGCATAACGTCACGGAGGTTCTGGGCATCCCGCTATTTATCAAATATCCCGGACAACAGTCGGGAGCAACAGATACATACCTTGCAAGCCAGATCGATATCGCTCGAACGATTGCTGACAGTGCCGGCCGACCGCTTCACTGGTCGCCTCAAGGGAACTCGCTGGCAGAAACCAGCCGCAGCCCCCGTGATCACGTCATTTTTTCCTGCGGTGAGCAATTGAGTTGCAATGATTTTTTCCTCCAGCGCAGTGATGAACAGAAAATCGTGCGACTGGATTCCTCGAGCTTCCAGCAAACACATTCAGCCAATCTGGACTGGCGCCATGAACAGATTGAATACCACTCCGAGCTCGACCTTGATATGCCGACCTCACCGGCTTCAAACCTCTTGCAACAACAGACGCATCAATTGAATATAGCCGCCAACACCACAACCGGAGAGATAACGCTGTTCAGCAAGGAAATTTATACAGATGTTTATCCCGGTTTCTGGGTGCCGGCACTGGTTTCCGGCTATGCACATGGCCCCGATATCGAACCCGGTGATTTATTGCTGATCGCCATAAACGGAATGACCGCGGGTATTGCAAGGGTTGAAAGCACAGAATCCGGTCAGCAGGTTTTTGGGGCGCTTTTGCCGGCCTCTGTCTTTGAAAGGGGTGACAATACCGTCGAGATATTCAGGGTTTTATGGCAGAACGAATCAGAGCCCTCCCTGGAACCACTGACAGTCAAGTAACAACAGGATCGACTACTCGATTAGCTCAAGTTGCTGCAACCGGGGAGCGTCATCCTCTTCCCACACCTTGTAAACGTTGACCCGGTCTTCTCCGGAGGCTGACAGGACTGCCGGAAACAATACAGCGAAGACATGCTGCGTGCCTTCCTCGTTTGTAACAATCGCGCCTGTCCCGGCAAGCCGGTCGTTGACCGCCAGCATGAGATGTTGTCCGATCTCCAGTTCGGTGGCTTCAAGCTTTACACCGACAAGGGCGTGTCTGTGCCCGGCGCGACCAGCGCCCTTCAAAACCGGCCCGGGCCCGATGAAATTGCTGATCCCCGGCATCGGCTCTATTTGAGTAAAGTCAGATACTGATCGCCCCAGCATTCCAGTAAACGGACTTGCCGGGACATGCAGATCCAGCGCTTCTGAAAAATCGAGCCGAGCGTTGATACCCGCCTGCATCTCAGCAACCCGCTTAGCGAGATCATCCACCGGCAACCAGAATATATTGTGCTCATCCGTACGCTCCGCCAGCCAGGACGTGCAGGACCAGTCCCCCACACAGGAGACGGGGAAATAATCACGCGCGGGGCTCTCACCGATCAGTGACTGACCGGCAACTTCCCAGTGCAATTCGCGTCCGGTCACATCGGCGATCGTGGGGGCAATATCAATCAGGCTTGCCGGACGTTGATCCACTACAGCCTGCTCCTGGCCGGGATATTTGATCAGTAACGGGATGCCGAGCACATCACCGAGATTGTCTCTGTCAAGACCGCGCCAATGACTGTCTTTTCTGAAGGAGCGGCCATGATCGGCGGTCACTACCACAAGCGTGTCATCGTAACGCCCGCTGGCTTTCAGTTGATCAAGCAACTTACCCAACAAACTGTCGGTATATCGGGCCTGGGCCATATACCGTTGCAACTCGAGTACATTATGGCCGTCAACGGAATCCGTTCGGGAATAGCCATGCCGGCCGATATAATCCGTGTACCTGCTCCCATCTGGCAGATATTCGAGCGGCGAGTGGGGCAAGAACAGATGCATGAAGTTAAAGCCGCCATCGATGCCGTCAACAAACTCCAACCACGCATGGACGCGATCACGCCCCCCAAAAGGGGTAAAATCACGGGCGGCAAATTCATGCCAGGCTTCCTCGACAGAAGGCAACCAGGCGCTGGCAATCTCCCCCGGCAGGATACGCCATCCATAGAGCACCGCCAGATCCACCAGCGGAATCAAGGGA
Source organism: Gammaproteobacteria bacterium (assembly GCA_007130745.1). Lineage (GTDB taxonomy): Bacteria > Pseudomonadota > Gammaproteobacteria > UBA5335 > SLRW01 > SLRW01. Next base: position 2,097 of record SLRW01000047.1, on the reverse strand, counting down.
GTTTCAGCCCCTGCTGGCACAACTTCTGACGGACGACACACTGGATCAGGGCACAGCCCGGTGAGGGCTTCATGTCCTTTAACAGCATCCCCATAATGCTGGCTGGCCCAGATAAAAAGATTATCCGGATGAAAATGCCATGTGGGCAAGGTGTCGCGTGCCGGTTCCGGCAAACGGCCGGTCAATGATGCCGGCAAGGACTCACTGGTCCCGTAATAAATGGTGGCGGCGTTAGGATACCAGGTGCTCGTGCTGGCCAGACGGGCAAAATTGGGGAAATGCCGGGCATCAATATCACCATGTTCATCCAGCAACAAGGCGACAGGCAACTCATCGAGCATCACCATCACCACATCAATTTCAGGCGCCGGCTTGTCTGTTTGCTGTTCACCCGCAAGTACGGCGGCAAATTCATCATCGCCGGCCAGCAGGCTTTTGACCGGTTCAGTGAAGACAAATAGAACGGGAAAGACCAGCGCCGCCAGCGCGGCGACACTCAGCACGCTGCGAAACATCGGGGCCCACCCGTACAAGCCCAGGCCTGCCAGTCCACCCAGACCCGCCAGCGCCAGCATAAGAGAAGCGCTCATTGCCGGCAGAAATTCAAGTGCCAGCAACCCACAAAGCAGGCCGACGACCAGCAGCTGCGCACCCCAAAGTACCTGCCGCCCCGTAAACCGCAGTATCAGCACTCCGCCCGCAACCAACAGCGGCACCCCGAAACTGAGCAGGCCAACCATCCACGCAAGTTCGACAGCCCCCATACCGTGAGCAACAAGAAACTCGGGTTGCAGGGAAATCCAGTTATACAGGGGCTGAGCCAGGGCAAAACCACACAGCGTAAAAACGTGCAGCACAAATACATGCGGCCGCGGACGGGATTTGTCCATGAGACTCTTTACCACTATTTACAGGAGAGACGATCACAAGAATTGACTCGCTGATCCTACAGATCATCCCCGAATACAACAAACACCCGGCACCCCGGCCTCATGATCTGCATCAATTACCCCGCATCAGCCCGTTGACCAGGGCACGTATGACATTCACTATGAATCTGGCGCAAGGTAACCAATCAGTTACACTGTCCTGTCCGGGCATCTTCATTGCGCTCGACGCAAATACGGGATGACGGTCGCTGAACGGGGATACCCGGGATGAACAAACCAGCAACACAAAACAAACTCGACGGCGTAAAGGGGTCAGAAGCTTCAGCATCTCAAGGCGGGGATATTGACCCGATTGAAACCCTGGGGAACAGCTGGAGATCCTGGCGGCAACAGGCTACCCCATCCCTTGAAGAGCGCCTGGTAGAACTTCGTCAGGCGGCAGCGGAATCACTCAGCCTGGAACCCGGACGTGACAGCTGGCCACCACCGGCAGATGATCTGTTCCCGGAGCACCGGCACGGGCTGGTGGAAATTGAGCCGACGCAACTGAACATACAAACCCTTGCCAGCGCCGTGGGACACCACGGTGCGCTGCTGGTCAGGGGGCTGGTCCCCATGAAACGGATCACTGAACTGCGGGAGGGAATTGACCGGGCCATGGCCATGCACGATGCCTGGCGCGCCGGGACGGCACTGGATAAAACCACCCCCTGGTTTCGCGAAAACCCCGACGTCACCACGCTCTCGGAAAACGATTACGCCCGCAAATGGACGCGGCAGGCACAAGGCGTTTTTGTCGCCGACTCGCCACGCATGCTGGCATTATTGCTCGACACCTATGAACGCACGGGAGTGCTGGACACAATCAGCGAATACCTTGGTGAGCGCCCGGTTCTCTCGGCCAAGAAAGGCGTGCTGCGTCGCGTAGAGCCGGACCTGAAACTTGCCGGCTGGCATCAGGATGGCCGCTTCCTGGAACAGGGAGAGGGCATCCGCACCATCAATGCCTGGATGTCCCTGTCCCATTGCGGAAAGCAGGCGCCGGGCATGGATATTATTGCCCGCCAACTCGGTCGAATTGTTGAGACCGGCACCCACAGTGCCGAAATGCCATGGGTTGTCGCCCAGGAAATGATTGATGAGACTCCCGAGTTACGCGAGGCCTGGGTGCGGCCGGACTTTGCCCCCGGTGATGTGCTGTTTTTCG
>SLRW01000136.1 GCA_007130745.1 Gammaproteobacteria bacterium | reverse complement strand
GCATGATGGTCTGGCTGGAGACAACCTGGCTGACGGTCTGGGGGGCACTGCCGCCGGAGTTTCAGTACACCGTCTGGACGTTGACCAAGATCCTGCTCATCGTGCTGCCGTTGATGCTGGCGGTGGCTTATTTCACCTATGCCGAGCGGCGCGTGATCGGCTACATGCAGGGTCGGCGGGGTCCCAACCGGGTGGGTTGGTACGGCCTGCTACAGCCTATTGCCGATGCCCTCAAGCTGATGTTCAAGGAAGTGGTGTTGCCCTCCAGCGCCAATCGCTTCCTTTTCCTGATCGCGCCCATGCTGTCGCTGGCACCGGCGCTGGCAGCATGGGCGGTGATTCCCTTCAGCGAAGGCATGTTGCTGGCGGATGTCAACGCCGCCGTGCTGTATTTGCTGGCGATGACCTCCATCACCGTCTACGGCGTGATCATTGCCGGCTGGGCCTCAAACTCCAAGTACGCCTTCCTCGGTGCCATGCGCGCTTCGGCGCAGATGGTCTCCTACGAGCTGGCGATGGGCTTTGCCCTGGTGGGTGTGATCATGGCGGCCGGCAGCATGAATCTCAACACCATCGTGCAGGCCCAGGCCGGCGGCATGTTCTACTGGTTCGCGCTGCCGTTGCTGCCCTTGTTTGTGGTGTATTTCATTTCCGGGGTGGCCGAGACCAACCGCGCGCCCTTTGATGTAGCCGAAGGTGAATCCGAAATCGTGGCCGGCTTCCACGTGGAATACGGCGGCATGGCCTTTGCGCTGTTCTTCCTCGCCGAATACGCCAATATGATCCTGATCTCGGCGCTGGCGGCCACCTTCTTCCTGGGCGGGTGGTTGTCGCCCTTCGAGGGCATTGGCCTGTTTGGCCTGGGCGAGAGCATCCTGGCCGAGCCGGGCCTGCACTGGTTTGCGCTCAAGACCTTCATCTTCATGTTCATGTACCTGTGGCTGCGGGCGACTTTCCCGCGCTATCGCTATGACCAGATCATGCGCCTGGGCTGGAAGGTGTTTATTCCGCTGACGCTGGTCTGGATTGCGGTGCTGGCGGTGCTGATCGTGGGTGATATCGGACCCTGGTTCGGAGGTGACTCATGAGAACCGTGAGCAACTGGATCAAGAGCTTCCTGCTGTGGGAGTTGCTCATCGGGCTGAGTCTGACCGGGCGTTATTTTCTGCGCCCCAAGGTCACGCTGTCCTATCCCGAGGAAAAAACCCCGCAGAGCCCGCGTTTTCGTGGCCTGCACGCGCTGCGTCGTTATCCCAATGGCGAGGAGCGCTGTATTGCCTGCAAACTGTGTGAAGCGGTGTGCCCGGCGCTGGCGATTACGATTGAATCCGAGCCGCGCGAGGATGGCACGCGGCGTACCACGCGCTACGACATTGACATGTTCAAATGCATTTACTGTGGCTTCTGCGAGGAGTCGTGTCCGGTGGACTCCATCGTCGAGACCCGGATTTTTGAATTTCATTTTGAGGAACGCGGTGAGCAGGTGCTGGACAAGCAGAAGTTGCTCGCTATTGGCGACAAGTACGAGGCAATGATCGCGCGTGACCGGGCTGAAGACGCCCCTTATCGATAAGGTCACGCACCCAGGGCGCACAGGGCAACACTGACGCATGATTGAGCTGATACTGTTTTACATTTTCGCCGGCGTACTGCTGGCCGCCGCGATCGGGGTGATCTCCTCGCGCAACCCGGTGCATTCGGCGCTTCTGCTGGTGCTTGCCTTTTTCAACAGTGCCGTGCTGTGGATGCTGCTGGAGGCGGAATTCCTGGCCCTGGTGCTGATCCTGGTCTACGTCGGCGCGGTGATGGTGCTGTTCTTGTTTGTGGTGATGATGCTGGATATCAATACCGCCGGCATGCGTCGTGGCTTTGCCCGTTATCTGCCGCTGGCGCTGGTGGTGGTGGCCGCGATTATCGTGCAACTGGCGCTGATCTTTACCATGGATGAATTCAGCGCGCAGATGCTGGCGGACCTGGAGCGCTATCCGGCCGATTACAGCAACACCGCTGAACTCGGGCGGCTGCTCTACACCGTGTATGTGTATCCCTTCGAGATTGCCGCGGTGATTCTGCTGGTGGCGATTATTGCGGCCATCAGTCTGACCCTGCGCCGCAGGGAGGGCACCAAACACCAGAATATCAGCCGTCAGGTCCGCACCCGCAGTGAGGATCGCCTGCGCCTGGTAGACCTGCCACGGCAGCAACGCGGGGAGGGCGACTCATGATTACGCTGGCGCATTTCCTCGTCCTGGGCGGCATTCTTTTCGTGCTCAGCGTGGCCGGTATTTTTATCAACCGGCGCAACGTTATTTTATTGCTGATGTGCATCGAACTGATGCTGCTCGCCGTGAACATGAATTTTATCGCCTTTTCCCGCTTCATGGCTGACATGGACGGGCAGGTCTTTGTGTTTTTCATTCTTACCGTGGCGGCAGCCGAGGCGGCGATTGGCCTGGCCATCCTCGTCACGCTGTTCCGTAACCGCAACAGTATTAACGTCGATGATCTCGACGTGATGAAGGGCTGACCCTGATGGAGCAGGTCTATCTGGCAATTGTGCTGGCGCCGCTGATTGCGGCCATTGTCGTCGGGCTGGGTGGCTCGCGCATGGATCGGGCCTGGGCGCATCGTCTGACCATTGTTGGGGTGGGCGCGTCTTTCGCGCTGTCTCTGGTGGTGGCCTGGGACGTATTCGTACGCGGCGCGCCGGTGTTCGACGGCGCCGTCTATACCTGGCTGGTGAGCGACGGCCTGCGCCTGGAAATCGGCTTTCTCATCGACAGCCTGAGCGCGGTGATGATGACGGTGGTCACCTTCGTCTCGCTGATGGTGCATATCTACACCATCGGCTACATGAAGGACGATCCCGGCTACGCGCGTTTCTTCAGCTATATTTCGCTGTTCACCTTCGGCATGCTGATGCTGGTGATGGCCAACAACTTCCTGCAGCTGTTCTTCGGCTGGGAAGCGGTGGGTCTGGTGTCCTATCTGCTCATCGGCTTCTGGTTCAAGCGGCCCACGGCCGTTGCCGCCAATCTCAAGGCCTTTCTGGTCAACCGGGTGGGGGATCTGGGCCTGTTGCTGGGCATCGCCGCGATCTTTATGTACACCGGCTCACTGGCTTATTCAGAAGTCTTTGCCGCCGCGCCGACGCTGGTGGGGCAGACCATTAATGTCATCGGCGATTACCAGTGGCAGGTCGCTACCCTGATCTGCATCCTGCTGTTCATCGGCGCCATGGGTAAATCGGCCCAGGTGCCGCTGCATGTGTGGTTGCCCGATTCCATGGAAGGCCCCACGCCTATCTCGGCGCTGATTCATGCCGCCACCATGGTGACCGCCGGCATCTTCCTGGTGGCGCGCACTTCGCCGCTGTTCGAGCTGTCGGTGACGGCACTGAGCTTCGTGCTGGTGATCGGCGCGGTGACGGCGCTGTTCATGGGGCTGCTGGGGCTGGTGCAGAACGACATCAAGCGCGTGGTGGCCTATTCCACGCTCTCGCAGCTCGGCTACATGACGGTGGCGCTGGGTGTGTCGGCCTACGCCGCCGGTATCTTCCACCTGTTTACCCACGCTTTCTTCAAGGCGCTGCTGTTCCTCGCTGCCGGCTCGGTGATTATCGCCATGCACCATGTGCAGGATATGCGCCAGATGGGCGGGCTGCGCAAATACATGCCAATCACCTACTGGACCTCCCTGATCGGCGCGCTGGCGCTGATCGGCTTCCCCGGCATGGCCGGTTTTTACTCCAAGGACGCCATCATCGAGGTAGTGGGTCTGGCCGAGATGCCCGGCGCCACCTTTGCCTGGTGGGCGGTGATGCTTGGTGTGTTTATTACCGCGCTGTATACCTTCCGTATGTTCTTCATGGTCTTCCACGGCCAGCCACGCATGGACGAGCACACCCGCGAGCATCTCCAGGAGAGCCCCCGGGTAGTGACCTTGCCGCTGGTGTTGCTGGCGATCCCCTCGGTAGTTATCGGTGCGCTGATGCTGGCGCCGATGCTCTTCGGGGGGGTGTTTGATGATGCCATTCATGTGCTGCCCGAGCGTGATGTACTGGGCATGCTGGCCGCCCAGGGCTATACCGATGCCTGGAGTTTCCTGATCCACGGCCTGCAGGCGCCGGCAGTATGGCTGGCCGCGGCCGGGGTGCTGGCGGCCTGGGTGCTGTATATATGGCAGCCGCATTTGCCGGGGGTATTTGCCCGGGTGCTGGCGCCGGTGTTCGTGGTGCTGGATCGCAAGTACTGGTTCGATGAGCTCTACCTCAAGGGCTTTGCCCCCCTGGGGCGGGGTCTGGGCCGCCTGTTCTGGCAGGTGGGCGATGTGCGCGTGATTGACGGCTGGCTGGTTAATGGCAGCGCCCGCGCCGTGGGGCGTCTGGCCGTCGTGGCCCGCCGCGCCCAGACGGGTTTCCTGTATCACTATGCGCTGGTCATGATCACGGCGCTGGCCCTGCTCATGGGCTGGCTGCTGTTCGTGCGATAAGGAATACGGATGTTTAGCGACTTGCCCTTGCTTAGCCTGATTATCTGGCTGCCCATATTGGGCGGCGTGGCGGTGTTCGCCCTGGGCGAGGCGCGCGTGGCCTGGGGCCACCGGCTGGCCTTGCTGGTGTCGGTACTCACGGCGCTGCTGGGCGTAGGGCTTTATGCGGCTTTCGACAACAGCACCGCCGACATGCAATTTGTGGAACGGGCGCCCTGGATCGAGGCCTTCAGCGCCTGGTATTACCTGGGCATAGACGGCATCGCACTGCCGCTGATCCTGCTCACCGTGCTGGTGACGCCGCTGGTGGTGATTGCCGCGGCACAGTCCATACAGCAGCGGGCGAGTCAGTATCTGGCCGCCTTCCTGATTATGGAAGGCATCATGATCGGCGTCTTCGCGGCCCGCGATGCCTTGCTCTTCTACGTCTTCTGGGAAGCCATGCTGATCCCCATGTTCCTGATTATCGGAATATGGGGTGGGCCGAACCGGGTCTATGCCACCATCAAGTTCTTCCTGTTTACCTTCTTCGGCTCGGTGCTGATGCTGGTGGCGCTGATTTACCTTTATCGTCAGGCCGGCACCTTTGATCTGTACACGCTGCAGCAGCTGCCGCTGGATGCCGGCGAGCAAATGTGGATTTTCCTGGCCTTCTTTGCCGCTTTCGCGGTGAAAATCCCCATGTGGCCGGTACACACCTGGTTGCCGGATGCCCACGTGGAGGCGCCCACCGGCGGCTCGGTGATCCTGGCGGCGATCATGCTCAAGCTCGGCGGCTACGGCTTTGTGCGCCTGAGCCTGCCCATCACGCCGGATGCCGCCATGGCGCTGGACTGGCTGATGGTGGGGCTCTCGCTCATCGCCATCGTCTACATCGGCTTTGTGGCCCTGGCCCAGAGTGATATGAAAAAGCTCATTGCCTATTCCTCCATCGCCCACATGGGCTTTGCCACCCTGGGGTTTTTCATTCCCTTCATGATCGTCGCCGGCACCGGGGAGAGCACCGGCGCGCGTATGGCCGTGGAAGGCGGCATGGTACAGATGATTTCCCACGGCTTTGTTTCGGCGGCGCTGTTTTTCTGCGTGGGTGTGCTCTATGACCGCATGCACAGCCGCCAGATCGGAGATTATGGCGGCGTGGCCAACACTATGCCCGTGTTTGCCGCCTTCATGGTGCTGTTTGCCATGGCCAATGCCGGGCTGCCCGGGACCTCCGGTTTCGTGGGTGAATTCATGGTGATTCTGGCCAGTTTCCGCGCCAATATCTGGGTCGCGTTGCTGGCCGGCACCACGCTGGTGCTGGGTGCCGCCTATACGCTGTGGCTGGTCAAGCGGGTGTTGTATGGCGAGGTGGCCAATGAACGTGTTGCCGGGCTGCAGGATCTGTCGCGGCGCGAGTTCGTCATTCTGGCAGCGCTGGCCGTGGCAGTGCTGGGCATCGGCCTGTGGCCCGCACCGCTGGTGGAAATGATGAGCGAGTCGGTCTCGGCACTGCTGGACCATGTATTGCAGGGCAAACTCTGAACGCCGTGACTCAAGGCTGAAAACGCATGCAGGAAGAGAACATGACATTCACCACGCCCGATTTTCTGCCGGCGCTGCCGGAGATGTTCCTGCTGGGCGCCGCCTGTGTGGTGCTGCTGGCCGATCTGTTTATCCCCGGGCGTAATCGCAGTGTGACCTGGCTGCTGTCACTGGTCGCGCTGGCCGGTACGGCAGTGTGCGTGCTGGCGCTGGAGGTGGGCGAGCACGGGGTGATGACCTTCAGCAACACCTTTGTGCTGGATCAGCTGGCCATACTCATGAAGCTGGCCGTGCTTGGCGCCAGCGCCACGGTGTTGATCTATTCCCGCCATTATCTGGCGGCGCGCGACCTGCATCGCGGCGAGTTCTATACGCTCACACTGTTCTCCACCCTGGGCATGCTGGTGATTATCTCTGCGCCGCATCTGCTCACCTTGTATCTGGGCCTGGAACTGATGTCGCTGTGCCTCTACGCGCTGGTGGCGCTGAACCGTGATTCGGCGGTGGGCGCCGAGGCGGCGATGAAGTATTTCGTGCTGGGAGCGATTGCTTCCGGCCTGCTGCTGTATGGCATGTCCATCGTCTACGGCGTCACCGGCAGCCTGCAGCTGGATCAAATCGCCGCCTTCATGGTGGCCCAGGAAGAGCGCCACCTGGGGCTGATTCTGGCGCTGACCTTCATCGTCGCCGGGCTGGCCTTCAAGCTGGGCGCCGTACCGTTTCACATGTGGCTGCCGGATGTGTATCACGGCGCGCCTACACCAGTAACGCTTCTGATCGGCTCGGCGCCCAAGATCGCCGGTTTCGCGCTGGTCTTCCGACTGCTGGTGGAGGGCATGGAAAGCCTGTACGTGGATTGGCGGGATATCTTCATCGTCATGTCGGTGCTGTCGTTGATCGCCGGTTCGGTGGTGGCTATTGCCCAGACCAACATCAAACGTATGCTGGCTTATTCCACCATCGGCCACGTGGGCTTCCTGATCATGGGCTTTATCGCCGGCAGTTCCGAGGGCTATGCGGCGGCGCTGTTCTACGCCCTGGTCTATGTGCTTATGGCGCTTGGCGCTTTTGGCATGATCCTGCTACTCAGTCGCAAGGATTTTGAAGCCGACAATCTGGATGATTTTCGTGGTCTCAACCAGCGCAGTCCCTGGTTTGCCCTGGTGATGCTGCTGATCATGTTCTCCATGGCCGGGGTGCCGCCCACCATCGGTTTCCACGCCAAGCTGGCGGTACTTAGCGCGGTGGTCAATGCCGGTTTCCTGTGGCTCGCGGTCGTGGGCGTGATCGCCGCCATCGTCAGCGCTTTCTACTACCTGCGGGTAGTCAAGCTGATGTACTTTGACGAGCCGCAGGACCATGCGCCGCTGTCCGGTGGCGTCGATATGAAGGCGTTGCTTAGCGCCAACGGCATCGCCGTACTCGCTCTCGGCCTGATGCCAGGCGCGCTGCTTGGCGCCTGCATCGCCGTTATTCCCTGAGCCGCGAGACTCAGGCTGATTTGTCGCCCGGCCCCCGGCCTGCCATGATCTTGCAGGTATGGATCAGCTCGAACGCATATTCCGGCTCCACCAGTTACTGCGTGACCGCCGTTATCCGGTTTCACGTCATCAACTGATGGAGACGTTTGAATGCAGTGAGGCGACCGTGTACCGCACGGTGGACAAGCTGCGTGATGTGCTCGGCGCCCCGGTGGAAAGCAACGAAGAGGGCGGCTGGTACTACCCCCGGCAGGGCGAGGCCTTCGAGTTGCCGGGGTTGTGGTTCCGACGATAGGCATGGCTGTCAGCACGTGAGCGTGCCGGAACCACCTCACGGCGTGCGCTGCGGAGAAGGAAACGCTGACCTATTCGTCACGTCTCAGCGGGCCCTGTAGCGTCCAGCTGCAAGGCGCTGTG
>SLRW01000081.1 GCA_007130745.1 Gammaproteobacteria bacterium | reverse complement strand
TGGCGAAGTCACGGTCACTGACGGCATCCAGCGAATTGCGTGCCGGGCGCTCAAAGCCGAGCAGTTCGGCCGTGAAATCACGATCAATGGGGAATGAGGTGCCGGCCAGAGCGGCGGCGCCGAGCGGCATGATATTGACCCGGCCACGACAGTCGCGCAGGCGCTGCTGGTCGCGGTCCAGCATTTCCTGCCAGGCCAGCATGTGGTGGCCAAAGGTGACCGGCTGGGCGCTTTGCAAGTGAGTAAAGCCGGGCATGATGGTGTCGGCCTCGCGTTCGGCAAGGTCAATCAGGCCGCCACGCAGGCGCGTCAGCTCGGCATCGATGTCGTCGATGGCGCGGCGCAGCCAGAGGCGAATATCCGTGGCTACCTGATCATTGCGCGAACGCCCGGTATGCAGTTTTTTGCCGGTTTCGCCGATGCGCTCGATGAGACGCGCTTCAATATTCATGTGCACATCTTCAAGTGCGACGGACCACTGCAGTTTCCCCTGCCGGGCCTCTTCGCCAATAGCTTCGAGCCCGCTGATGATCTGCTTGCTTTCCTGGCTTGTCAGCAGACCCGTTTTGGCCAGCATACGGGCATGGGCTATGGAGCCGCGGATATCTTCCTCACAGAGGCGATGGTCGAAGGGGATGGAAGCCGTGAAGTGCTCCACGAAGGCGTCGGTACTTTCACTGAAACGGCCACCCCACGGCTTGGCGTCGGTGTTTTTCTTGCTCATCGAGTTTATTGCCCTTCAGCAGTGACGGTTGTGGTGGCCCGTTTCGGGCCAGCATTAATCCCGCACAGATTAACATGACGAATAGATCAGCGTTTTCTTAAGGTGCACTATTATTCGTCCAAAAATTGGTAAAAAAATGACCAGGGCCGGACTTTTCCACGCTGCGAACACTTAGGTCCGACAGGCTGCTAGTATGATCCGGGGACTGTTGAACCGGGCTGGTTTCTGATCTTTAGGGAGGAGGAGAGTCATGCCGCAGTCCATGCGCGAGAGCTTCCGCCAGGAAACGACGCGCCCGACATCTTTTTTTATCCCCGATCTGTGCGGGGTGCGCCAGCTGTTTGTGCTGGTGCTGGTAACGCAGTTACTGGCTTTTGTGCTGACACTGGCCGGTATGGGTGGGGCAATGGAGTTTCTGCCCCGGCTGGGTCTTGTATCCATGTATGTGCAGTGGGTGGCGTTGGTCAGCGCGGGCATGCTTTGTGCCCTGCGGGTTTCGCTGTCACGTTGCCCGGTCTGGCTGGGTACCGGCATCGCGTTGTGCATGGTCATCGGGGTGAGTCTTGCCGTGAGTACAGCCGGCTGGTATCTGCTGGTCGAGAGTACGGCGCGTACAACACTGGCTCAGTTCACCTTGCGCAATCTGGCTATTACAGTGATTGTTGCGGCTCTGGCCCTGCGCTATCTGTACGTAGTGCATCACTGGAGCCAGCAACTGGAGGCCGATACGGAAAGCCGTATTGCGGCGCTGCAGGCCAGGATGCGCCCGCATTTCCTCTTCAACAGCATGAATACTATCGCCGCGTTGATCCGGAGTCAGCCGGAGGCTGCCGAGCAGGCGGTTGAAGATCTCTCTGATCTGTTTCGGGCGAGTCTGGCGGATCATCGTGAGCGGGTGGCGCTGGGTGAAGAGTTGCGTCTGTGCCGCCTGTATGCGCGGCTGGAAGGATTGCGGCTGGGCTCCAGATTACACATGGACTGGCAGTTCGAATCGCTACCGGATGATGTGCCGGTGTTGCCGCTATGTTTGCAACCGCTGGTGGAAAACGCGATATATCATGGTGTTGCCCAGTTGCCGGAGGGTGGTACGGTTGAGGTGGGTGGTGAACTCCACCGGGGGCGGGTGCGGCTGTATGTGCGTAACCCGGTACCCGAAAATGGCCATCGCCAGCGTGGCCATCGCATTGCGCTGGAAAATATCCGCCAGCGCCTGGTGTTGACCTGGGGGCAGCAGGCCTCACTGGTTTTACAACATGAAGATCATGTCTGGCATGTGGAGCTGTGGTTTCCGCAAGAGACGGTGCCCGCAGGAAATTCAAGAGGGAGCAGGGAATGAGAGTGCTGATCGTTGATGACGAGACGCCGGCCCGCGAGCGGTTGCTGCGATTGCTTGAAGACATCTCCGGCTGGGAGCCCTGCGGTGAGGCGGCGACCGGGGAACAGGCGCTGCGTGAGCTGGATCAGACACGGCCGGATGTGGTCTTGCTGGATATCCGTATGCCTGGCATGGATGGCCTGGAGGTCGCACGACACCTGGCTTCGCTTGATGAGCCGCCTGCGGTGATATTTACCACCGCTTACGGCGAACATGCCCTGGAGGCCTTTGATACCCAGGCCGTGGGTTATCTGCTCAAGCCCATACGTCAGGAGGCCCTGCGCGAGTCGCTGGAGGCAGCTTGTCGGGTGACCCGGGCGCAGCTGGCCGAAGTTGAGGGCGAAGTTGGGCCGGCGCCGGCGCGTACGCACATTTGCGCGCGTGTGCGGGGCGGATTGCAACTGGTTCCCGTGAGCCAGATTCTGTATTTCCAGGCCGATAACAAGTACGTCACGGTGCGTCATCTGGAAGGCGAGGTGCTGATCGACGACTCGCTGCGCCAGCTTGAAGATGAATTCGGGGAGCAATTCATCCGGATTCATCGCAATGCGCTGGTGGCACGACGTTATCTGGGAGGTATAGAGAAACAGGGCAATGTGGCGCGCGTGCGCATGCTGGAATGCGACGAGACACTGGAGGTCAGTCGCCGTCATCTTCCCCATGTGCGGCGGGAAATCAAGTCGCTGGATCGTTGATTCCGTAGCTGCTGCACGGCAATGCCATCGGTCAGGCCTGAACTGTTGTAGCATAGGCGCTCGCCGGTTCCTGGAGTTGTCATGACGGATAAAACCTTGCGTATTGCCACACGCCGCAGCGCCCTGGCCCTGTGGCAGGCAGAGCATGTGCGTGAGTTGCTCTGCCGGCATCACCCCGGGCTTGAGGTCACGCTGGTGCCGCTGAGTACACGGGGTGACCGTATTCTCGATCGGCCATTGGCCAAGGTGGGCGGCAAGGGTCTGTTTATCAAGGAGCTTGAGCGGGCCATGGCCGAAGGTGAGGCGGATATTGCCGTGCACTCCATGAAGGATGTGCCGGCCGTATTCCCCGAGGGCTTCGAGTTGGCTGTGATCCTGGCCAGCGGGGATCCCTGCGACGCCCTGGTGAGCAATCGCTATGCTGCGCTTGCGGCGTTGCCCGAAGGCGCGCGGGTTGGGACATCCAGCCTGCGTCGGCAGAGCCAGTTGCTGGCGCGGCGCCCGGACCTGCGGGTTGGCTTTCTGCGGGGCAATGTACAGACGCGTCTGGACAAGCTGGATCGCGGAGATTTTGACGCCATTGTGCTGGCCGCGGCCGGCCTCAAGCGGCTGGGGCTGGAAGCGCGCATTACCCAGCGCCTGGCCCCCGAAGTGTTGTTGCCGGCGGTGGGGCAGGGCGCGATTGGCGTGGAATGTCGTGAGGGCGATGAGCGGGTGCGGGCACTGCTGGCGCCTCTGGCTGATGAGAATACGACCTGGCGTTTGACTGCCGAGCGCGCCATGAATGCGCGCCTGCAGGGCAGTTGTGAGGTCCCCATTGGTGGCCACGCCGTGCTTGAGGGTGAGCAGCTGTGGTTGCGGGGGCTGGTGGCTGCAGTGGACGGTACCACGCTGGTCAGTGGTGAAACACGCGGGCTCGTGCACTCGGCGGCTGCGCTGGGAGATGCCCTGGCGGATGATCTACTGGCGCGTGGTGCGCGGGAACTGCTGGCCCGGCTTGGCGACTCGACGGAGGCCTGAGCAGATGAATTCCGTGCTGCCGCTGACGGGACTTGAGGTGGTGGTGACACGTCCGGCAAAACAGGCAGGTGGACTTTGTCGCCGTTTGCGTGAGGCGGGTGCCGGGGTGCTGCGTTTCCCGGCACTGGAAATTGTGCCGCCGGCCCAGGCGGAAGTGGAGCAATCCCTGCTGCATGCCGGCTGGGCGCAATCGGATATGGCGGTTTTTGTAAGTGCCAATGCGGTGCGCGGTGCGCGCCAGTTATTGGGCCGCCGCCAGCTCCCGGCCGGGGGGCCGCGTATCGCCTGTGTGGGTCCGGCTACGGCGCGCGCGTTGCAGCGCGCCGGGCGGGCGCCGGATCTGGTGCCGCCAGATCGCTACGATACCGAGGGCTTGCTGGCGCTGCCGGAATTGCAGGGCAATATGCAGGGCATGCGAGTGCTGGTGATCCGCGGCGACGGCGGCCGCGAACTGCTTTCGCGGACCCTGCGCGAACGGGGTGCCAGCGTTACTCGGGTCAGCGTATATCGTCGTCAGCGGCTACAGCCTGCGCAGCAACGCATTGCCCGGGTGTGGGAGGCTGAGCGCGCCCCTGATGTGGTGACTGCCACCAGTCCGCAGATACTGGAAAACCTGTTGGCTATGTTGCCGACCGGCGTGGCGCATGAGCGACTGCTGGCAAGTCAGTTGGTTGTGGTCAGTGAACGTATGATAGATACAGTCAGGGAAGCCGGTTTCAGCCAGCCACCGCTGGTGGCGGAAAATGCCGGTGATGCAGCTGTGGTAGCGTGCCTGACAGCATGGCATGCCGGTGAGCAGGGGAATGGTGATGAGTAAGCAAGACCAACACAAGCAAAGCAGCGCGGCTGATGAGGCCGCGCCAGATGACACTCGGGCCGGGTCAAACGCGCTGTGGCCGCTTTGCATATTGAGCTTGCTGGTGGCGCTGGCGGCGGCTGCGGTCAGCGGCTGGTTGTGGTGGGATAGACAGACGCTGGAGCAACAGCTGACGCAGCTTGAGGGGCAGACTCTGTCGCAGGCGCAATTTCGTGATCATCACCAGGCCGTGGAGAGTCGCCTGGCGGCGCTGGAGGTAGATTGGCAGGATGCCCGTCGCGTGCTGGAGGAGTTGCGCCCTCTGGCTCGGGATGGCCGTGGCGCCTGGTTGCGGGCCGAGGTTTTGTGGTTGTTGCGCATGGCTGAGCGGAATCTGGCCCTGGGGGGAGACCCGGAATTGAGTATGGAAGCCCTGCGCCAGGCTGATGAGCGGTTGAGGGGTCTGGGTGACCCTGAGTTGTTACCGGTGCGTGAGGCCCTGGCGGAGGAAATGGCTGAGCTTGAAGCCGTGGCATGGGCGGATATTGACGGCATGGTGCTGCGCCTGGCGAAGCTGGCGCAACAGACGCAAGAGTGGCCGTTGCAGCGTTCGGAACACCCCCAAAGCCGACTTGGTTTGCACGGGACCGGACCCGAGAGTGAGCCCGAGGCTGAAGGGGCTGAAGACGCGCCGCCCTGGCAGCGGATGATGGATAACCTGACCGAGGTGGCCCGTGGGCTGTTGGTAGTGCGGCGCCATGATGAAACGCTGTCGCCGTTGTTGCCGCCCGAGCAGGCTTACTTCAAACGGCTAAATGCCGCGCTGCAGCTTGATGCCTTGAGAGTCGCCCTGCTGCGCCAGGATGCACCGCTGTTCAGCGCTCAGCTGACGCTGACCGGGGACTGGATAGCGCGTTATTTCGACACCGATGACGAGGCTGTGGCGGCAGCGCTGCTGAGCCTGCGGCAGTGGCAGGAAACGGACATTGACCCGCCGCGCCCCGAGCTTGGCCAGGCGCTGCGGCGTCTGCAGCGTATCCATGCCGGGGGGACCGCAGAGGCGGATTCGTGATGCGTGTGGTAGGCCTGCTTCTGTTCGCACTACTGGCCAGTGTGGCACTGACACTGTTGCTGTATGAGGACAACGGTTATGTGTTGCTGAGTTTCGGCGTCTGGTCGGTGGAAAGCTCGCTGGTGGTGTTTGCGCTGGCGTTGTTGCTGGTGCTGGGCCTGCTGTCGCTGTTGTGGAAGTTGTTGCGAGGCACCTGGCGGGTGCCCCGGTACTGGCTGGCCGGCTGGCGTCGTCACCGCCAGGACAGCGCCCGCCGGGCCCTGGTCGAGGCCCTGCTGGCCTTTGCCCGGGGTGAGTGGCGCCGGGCTGAAAAGCAGCTGGCGCAGCACGCGGATAGCAGTGGCGATGAATCCACGCTGTATTACCTGTGTGCAGCACATGCGGCCCAGCGCAGGGACCGCCGTGAACGGCGTGATGCCTGGCTGCGTCAGGCCTATCAAAGTGCCGACAACGAGCGTACACGCCAGGCGGTGCTGCTGACCCAGGCGCAACTGCAGATGCGTAGCAAGCAATACGAGCAGGCTGCAGCCACCCTGAATTCCCTGCGTGAATCCTCACGGGAGTCGGTGTCGCTGCTGGAATTGCAGTGGCGGGCCTGGCGTGAATTGCGCGACTGGACGCATTTGCGTGAGCTCTTGCCGCGTCTGCGTCGCCGGGGTGTGAGTAGCCCGGAGCGACTTGATGCGCTGGCTGTCGAGATTTACTGCGAGCTCATGCGGGCGGCGGCGGAGCGAGCTGAAAAAGCCGCGGTGGTCGCCTTGTTCAAGGAGTTGCCCGCGCGACTGCGGCGTAATCCGGGCTTGCTCTTGTGTTATGTGGACAGCCTGGCTGCGACCGGCGGGGATGACGCCGCTGCCGATCTTATCCGCAAACAACTGCGACGGGAATGGGACGAAGCCCTGGCTATCCGTTTCAGCACTCTGGTCTGTGCAGACCCGGCGGCGCAGCTGGCGGTGGCCCAGCGCTGGCTGGATCGCCATGGCGAACAGCCGACGGCATTGCTGGTGGTGGGGCGGCTATGTGTGCGCAACCGCCTGTGGGGCAAGGCTCGCCATTATCTGGAACTGGCTGTGCAGCGGGGCAATCAGCCCGAGGCCTGTCTGGAGTTGGGGCAACTGCTGGAACGTCTGGGTGAGCGCGAGGCCGCTGGCAGGGTGTTTGCTGTGGGGCTTGAAGCGATGCTGAATGCCCGCAAAGCCACCGTCTTGTAGCCTGCCTGTCAGGTGCTACTTGTCACTCGGCCCTCGAATCGATATACAGTGCCCGGACGGCAAGCTAACACCGGCCGAAGATTTCGACTCGGGCCCGGCAGGGGAGACTGGCGATGCAATCGGTGATGGTGGTCGGTTGCGGTGATGTGGGCCTGAGGGTGGCCCGCCACTGGGCTGACCGCGGCGTAACAGTGACGGGCGTGGTGCGCTCGGAGCACAGTGCCGGACGGCTCGAG
Organism: Gammaproteobacteria bacterium; assembly: GCA_007130745.1. GTDB lineage: Bacteria > Pseudomonadota > Gammaproteobacteria > UBA5335 > SLRW01 > SLRW01. Next base: position 870 of record SLRW01000081.1, on the reverse strand, counting down.
CAGGTGGGCATAGCATCGCTGCAGCTGGATCTGGACCAGCCGGGGGAGGTGATGCTGCCTGATCCCGCGGGCGCGGTTATTCACTACCATGTCCCTCCCCCACGTGAAGGTCAGGGTGATCCGCGCATCAATCGGTTTCTGAGCTTGCTGGATCAGCGCGGACACTATCCGCAACGGATTGTGTATCTGAGCACCAGCGGTGTTTACGGTGATTGCAACGGTGAATGGGTGACCGAAGAGCGCCCGCCTGCTCCGGACAGCGATCGCGGGCGACGGCGGCTGGCGGCGGAGCAGAATTTGCTGGCCTGGGCCGAGCCCAGGGGCGTGGAAACTGTCATTCTCAGGGTGCCCGGTATTTATGGACCCGGACGTTTGCCGATCAAGCGCTTGCGTAGTGGTGCGCCGGTGGTCGATGAGCGCGAGTGTGCTTTCAGCAACCGCATTCATGCCGAAGACCTGGCGCGCATAGATGTGGCCGCTGCCGAGCGTGGTCGTCCCGGCGCAGTTTATAACGCCAGTGATGGTCACCCCACCACCATGACCGATTACTTCATGCAGGTTTGCGAGTTGCTGGGTCTGGAGCCGCCGCCGATTATCAGTCTGGACGAGGCACGCGAAATCATGACTCCCGCGATGTTGTCTTTCCTCGGCGAGTCCCGCCGGCTGGATAATTCGCAGATGCTCAGGGACCTCAAGGTCAAGCTGCGTTACCCAACGCTGGAAAAAGGCCTTAAAACCGTGATTAAGTGATTAAGTGGTTACGTGATTATGTGATTAAGTTGTCGGCGTGTGACTTCGTCACACAAATTCAATTTGATTTGTGCGGCTACGCCGCACTCATTCACCTAAACACTTAACCACCTAATCACC
>SLRW01000086.1 GCA_007130745.1 Gammaproteobacteria bacterium | reverse complement strand
TGTACAGTGATCCGGCCTGCGAGCTGATTCTGCTGACCAGTGCCGATTATCATCCCCCGGTGGCGGGTCTGGCGCCCACCTCACCGGCCTGGGCCCGCCCCCCGTCACACCCGGTGGCCACTATTGCCTATGATGCCGATGTGCTGAACCAGGCGCTGGAACACCTGCCCACCACTGACAGGATTCGTCTGCACGGACATTCACGCGGTGGCGCCGTGGTTATCACGGCGGCAAATCAGCGCCAGGAATTACACTGCGACAGTGAACGGCAGATCGAAACCGTACTGGAGGCGCCGGTGTTGCCGCAGGCCGAGCCGCATCGTGCGCTCAAACGCAGCTTCAATCCGGTGGCGCGCTGGCTGTTGCCTTTCACCATGCCTCTGATCAAGCGGATTCCGTTTGATACCTATGCCCGCAAAGTCTTCGGCAAGGTCAGCGGGCGCAAGCGCGAATTGCTCAGCCAAATGTTTTTCAACCCCAAGCGTTACGCGACACTGCTCACTAATGCGGCCGACATCAATGACTGGATGGCGGGCACAGGGCTGTATGAATATCGGGCCTGTGCGCCCGGCTATATCCTTGTCGGTGAGGATGAGCGCATTCTGCACCGGGCCTCCATGCTGGTCAGTGCTCAGGAGGCCGGTGAACACCTCAAGGTGGTGGAAATGCCTGGCACCACGCATTTTATTACCCAGGACCGCCCGGAGGATATTCCCCGGCCTTTCGCCTAATCGCGCAGGCGGTTAATCCATTCTGCAATCTGGTTCATGCCTTGCTGGCCGGTGTCCTGCTGCCGGCGCAGGGCTGTGGTCAGCGCCATGATGCGCGTGGCGGCACTGACGCATTCATCCACCGGTGCCACCAGGGAGATGCGCACACGATTAGCGCCGGGGTTGCCCCGACCGTTGTCGCGTCCCAGAAATGATCCCGGCACCACGCTCACATTGAAATGCTGGTACAGCGACAGGGCAAAGTCGGTGTCGCTGATCGGCGTGCGCGGCCAGAGATAAAAGGCGGCGTCGGGCACGGGGGTGTCCAGCGTCTGGCCAATCAGCCCCAACACTTGCTGCATCCGACGGCGGTAGGCTTCCCGATTCTCGCGTACGTGTGCCTCGTCCCGCCAGGCGGCAATGCTGGCGTGCTGGGACGGCGGCGACATGGCGCAGCCGTGATAGGTGCGATAGCGCAAAAAGGCCTGGATCAGCCCGGCGTTGCCGGCAACAAAGCCTGAACGCAGCCCCGGCAGGTTCGAGCGTTTGGAAAGGCTGTGGAAGACCAGGCAGCGGGCAAAATCATCCCGCCCCAGGTCGGCGCAGGCTTGTAGCAGCCCGGGGGGTGGCTGGTCCTCGTCGGGGTAGATTTCGCTGTAGCACTCGTCACTGGCAATGATGAAATCATGCCGGTCGGCCAGATCGATCAGTCGTCCCAGCCAGCCCAGGTTCGCCACCCGGCCGGTGGGATTGCCGGGAGTACAGATGTAGACGAGTTGGCAGGCATCCCATTCACTCTCACTGACGGCATCCAGGTCAGGCAGGAAATTATTCTCCGCCGTGCAATCCAGATACAGCGGCCGGGCGCCGGCCAGCAGCGTTGCGCCTTCGTAAATCTGGTAGCCGGGGTTGGGCATGGCCACCCGGGATTCGGGGGAGCGGTCTACCATGGCCTGAGCGATGGCGAACAGGGCCTCGCGGGTGCCGTTGGCCGGCAGGATATGGCGTTCGGGGTCGAGCAGGGGTTTCGGCAGCCTGAAACGGCGACATAACCAGTCGGCAATAGCTTCACGCAGTTCCGGTAGTCCGCGGGTGGCGGGGTAGCGGCCGAGCAAATCCAGTTGTCGTGACAACACCCCGATAACTTCCGGTGGCGGTGGGTCCTGCGGTTCGCCCACGGCCAGGGAGATGGCGCTGTGCTCGGGTGAGGGGATGACGCCCTCGCGTAACGCAGTCAGGCGTTCGAAAGGATAGGGCAGCAGTAGGTCCAGATCCGGGTTCATGATGTCTGTTCCTGATCCAGAGCTTCCCGCAGGGCCTCGCGCAGGCGTTGCTGGCTTTCGGGGTCATCCAGCGGCAGCTGTTCGGTGTCGCTGATATAGAACACGTCCTCGGCGCGCTCGCCCAGGGTGGCGATCTTGGCTGTATGCACCCGGATGCCGTGTTGTTCGAAAATCTGGCCCACCCGCGAGAGCAGCCCCGGGCGGTCGCCCGTGACCAATTCGAGCACCGTGCGGTGGTTGAGCTCATCCTGACTAAAGCTGACCTGGGTTGGTGTGGTAAAGGCGCGAATGCGTCGTGGCATGCGCCGGTTGACACGAAAATCCGCAGGTTCCGGGTCATTGATGGCGTTGGCCAGGGTTTGTTCGACCTCCTGCGTGCGCCATTCGTTGGTTACTGGCTCGCCGCTTTCCTCCAGCACGATATAGCTGTCCAGGGCGTAGCCGTTGGTGGTGGAGTTGATGCGCGCCTCCTCCACGGTCAGGCCGAGCTGGTTAACCACCGCCATCACCAGGCCAAACAGGTAATCCCGGTCCGGCGTGTAGAGAAATAGCGTCATGCTGCCACGCTCGGCATCCACACGTGCACATACCAGCGGGGCGTCACTGTCATGCGCCATGATCTGGCCGGTTTCCCAGGCGATGTCTTCGGGCTGGTTGCGCAGGAAGTATTCATCCGGAAAGTTCTGCCAGAGGTCGCGGGCTTTTGTGCTGTTGAGGCCTGCCTGTTTGATCAGGTCCAGCGCCTGCTGCTGGTTTTCACGCACCCACTCTGCCGGGTTAACCGGGTTTTCCAGCCCTCGTTTGAGGGCTTCGCCGGCGGCATGGTAGAGCTCGCTGAGCAGGCTGAACTTCCAGGAATTGAGCAGCTGCGGGTTGGTGCCGCGCATATCGGCGACAGTGAGCAGGAACAGGTAATCCAGCCGCACCTGGCTGCCCACATTGCAAGCGAACTCGTGGATTTCGTCGGGGTCGGTGATGTCACGCCGCTGAGCGGTCTTGGACATCAGCAGGTGTTGTTCGACCAGCCAGGCGACCAGCTCCGAGTCATATGCGCTGAGGCCGTGGTGCAGGCAGAAATCGCGGGCGTCAATCGCGCCCAGTTCTGAATGATCACCCCCCCGGCCCTTGGCAATATCATGAAACAGTCCGGCCAGATACAGTAGCTCGGGTTTGGGAATGCGTTGCATGACTTCACTGCACAGGGGGTATTCATGGTAATGCTCGGGGACAGTGACCCGGCGCAGATTGCGCACCACAAACAGCGTGTGCTGGTCCACTGTATAGGCGTGGAAGAGATCAAACTGCATGCGCCCGACGATCTGGCCGAAGGCCGGTAGATAGCGGGCGAGAATGCCGTAGCGATTCATGCGGCGCAGCACATGGGTAATGCCGCGGGGCTGGCGCAGGATTTCCATGAACAGGCTGCGGGCGCGGATGTCGTCGCGAAAACCCTCGTCAATCAGCCTGCGGTACTGGCGGATCAGGCGGATGGTGGTGGCACGAACGCCCTTGAGCCAGGCGTTTTGTTGCAGTACCAGAAAAATTTCCAGCAAGGCGAAGGGATGGCGCTCAAAGACCTTCTCATGGGTGACTTCCAGATAGCCCCGGCGGGCCTGGAAGCGGCTGTTGATAGGTACCGGGCTCTCGTCATCATTGCCGTGCAGGATATTTTCCTCAAACAGCTGCAGCAGCATTTCGTTGAGTCGGCCGAGACGCTTGATTTGCCGATAATACAATTGCATGAACTGCTCTACGGCCAGATTGGCCCCCTGGTCCTCGAAGCCGAAATGCCGCGCCAGTGATAATTGGTGATCAAATAATAGACGGTCTTCATGGCGGCCGGTGAGCAGATGCATGGCAAAGCGTACCCGCCAGAGGAAATGCTGGCCTTCCATCAGGGAATGAAATTCGTGTTCGGTGAGAAATTCATGATCAACCAGGTCCGGCAGGCCGCGGGCCCGGAAGTGACGTTTTGCCACCCAGCCGATCATCTGGATATCACGCAGCCCCCCCGGGCTTTCCTTGACGTTGGGCTCCAGTTCGTAGGCGGTGCCGTGGTATTTGCGATGGCGCTGTTGTTGCTCTTCCCACTTGGCTTCGAAAAAGGTCCGCGAATCCCACATGTGATCGGGGCTGGTAGCTTCCTGCATGGCTTCGAACAGGGCACTGTTGCCGGCCACCAGGCGTGATTCAGTGAGATTGGTGATGGTGGTCAGGTCGGTGGTGGCTTCGCGTATACACTCGTCCAGATTGCGTACGGCGTGGCCGATTTCCAGCCCGGTGTCCCAGAGAAAGCCCACCAGAGCCTCGACGCGGCATGTCCATTCGCCCGGAGGTTGTTCCGGCAGCAAAATCAGCAGGTCAATGTCAGAGCAGGGGTGCAGTTCACCCCGGCCATAACCGCCCACGGCGATGAGACCGAGCGAGTCGGCGCAATCGCCGAGGAACTGGCGCCAGATCGCAGCCAGCAGTTGATCAAGCAATCGGGCCCGGCCGTGGATCAGGGCCGCCGTCGGCGCGCCCTGTTCAAAGCCAGAGTTGAGTATATGCTGGCCCTGGTCGAGCAAAGCGCGCGCACGCTGGCGGTCGATCTCGCCGGTAGCCACGCCATCTCCCAGACTGGCGAGCTCCCTTAGAAGCTGCTTGCCTGCGTCATCGTTGATTTCTGTCAGTGCAGACATGGCCTGTCTCCGCCAGCCGGACTGCCGGTATTATGCGGACAGTTGCGGGATTTGCTCATCACTGCGCAAGGTGAGGATTTCCGCACCCTCATCGGTGACCAGCAGGGTATGCTCCCATTGTGCCGACAGGGAGTGATCCTTGGTCACTACGGTCCAGTCATCAGCCAGCAGTTTGACGTGCCGTTTGCCGACATTGACCATCGGCTCGATTGTAAAACACATGCCGGGCTCCAGGGTGAGCCCGGTGCCAGGCTCGCCGTAGTGAAGCACCTGGGGCTCCTCGTGGAAAACCTGGCCAATACCGTGGCCACAGTATTCACGCACCACGGAAAACCCCCTGGCTTCTACATAGCTCTGGATGGCATGACCGATATCGCCGAGGGTGACGCCGGGCCGCACCTGCTCGATACCGACGAACAGCGACTCGCGGGCAACCTCGCTCAGTCGCCGGGCCTGGATGCTGCCGTCACCGACCAGGAACATGCGGCTGGTATCGCCATGAAAGCCGTCCTTGATGACGGTGATATCAATATTGAGCGCATCGCCCTTGCGCAAGCGCTTGTCGCCGGGAATGCCGTGGCAGACCACGTGATTGACCGAGGTGCAGATGGACTTGGGAAAGCCGTTGTAGTTCAGCGGGGCGGGGATGGCTTCCAGCTCCTCGACAATATAGCGATGACAGATGGTGTTGAGTTCGTCGGTGGTGACGCCCGGGCGAACATGCGGCTCGATCATTTCCAGCACGCTGGCCGCAAGCCGACCCGCGACACGCATCTTCTGTTGTTCCTCGGGCGTTTTGATTGTCACTGACATGCTGTTTCCTGCCGCGGCCGCGGCGATTCACCCTGCATTGGGGTGATGCTCGCGCGTTGTGGGGGCGGGCAGTTTATGCTATAAAGCGCGCGCCTTCCAGAGATTTGGCCGATGGTCTGTTCTGGTCAGGTGATTGCAGCATGGCCTGCGGGTGGTGCTGTCAGTGAAACGCCCGCTTTGGCGGGCACTTTAAAAATACTCACATACGCCGGCACATGCGGCCGGGTGCCCCGCCGGGTGGGCGCATCGCCTGTGATAACAAACGTGTCGCAGGGTGTTGCCGAAACCCCCGGGGGTTGCCGCATGGGGCGTATGGAGGCCTAACCCATACAATCCGGAGATTACATCATGGCAGACGTATCCATGCGTCAATTGCTGGAAGCGGGCGTGCATTTCGGGCACCAGACCCGCTTCTGGAACCCGAAGATGGCGCCCTATATTTTTGGCGCGCGCAACAAGATTCATATCGTTAACCTCGAGAAAACCCTCCCCATGTTCCGGGAAGCCGCCGGCTTCCTGAAAAACCTGGCCAGCGATGGTGGCAATGTGCTGTTTGTGGGCACCAAGCGCGCCGCCAGCCAGTATGTCCAGGAACAGGCCGGGCGCTGTGGCATGCCCTATGTGAATCACCGCTGGCTTGGCGGCATGCTCACCAACTACAAGACCATGCGCAATTCCATTCGCCGGCTCAAGGATCTCGAGGTGATGCGCGAGGACGGTACTTTCGACCGTCTGATCAAAAAAGAAGCGTTGATGCTGCAACGCGAGATGGAAAAGCTTGAGCGCAGCATTGGCGGCATCAAGGATATGCCCGGCATTCCGGATGCGATGGTGGTGATTGACGTCGGTTTCGAGAAGATCGCCGTTCAGGAAGCAACCAAACTGGGTATCCCGGTGGTCGGTATCGTGGATACCAATAATGCGCCTGATGGCATCGCCCATGTGGTCCCGGGTAATGACGATGCCATGCGGGCTATCCGTATCTACCTGGAAGTGTTTGCCGATGCGGTGATGGAAGGTCGCAGCCAGCGTCCCGAGGCCGCTGCTGCCGTCGCCGAAGGGGATGATTTCGTCGAAATGGGCGCTGATGGGGCCGCACCCGCACCCGCGCGCAAGCGTGCGCCGGCCGCAGCTACCAAAAAGGCGGCTGCAGACAAACCAGCCAGGGCTGGGGCCGAGGCAGTGAGCGATGATGCAGCCGGGGAGCAAGCGCCGGCGCCGGCCGCCGACAGCGAAGCTGGTACGCCAGTCGCCGAGAGCGATGCCGGGACTCAAGTCGCGGAACCAGCGACTGAGGCCGGCAGCGGCGCAGAAAAGAAAGCGGCGACCAAGGCCTCGAGCACGGCAAAGAAAACTACGGCAAGCAAGACGGCTGCAGCGAAAAAGACGCCAGCCGGCAAGTCGACTGCGGCCAAAAAGACCACCGCCGCCGGCAAGAGCACGGCCACCAAGGCTGCTGCGACCAAAAAAACTGCAGCCAAAAAGACCACGGCCGCCGGCAAGAGTACTGCGAGCAAGTCCACTGCGGCCAAAAAGACCCCGGCCGGCAAGTCGACTGCGGCTAAAAAGACAGCAGCCAAACCCGCTGCGACCAAAGGTGGTGAAAAAGACAAGGACTAGCTCAGTATGCGCCGGGTGGATGACACCCGGCGCTGCGGAGCTTGCTCCTGAACAATATGCACATCGGGCAAGAGTGAGGCACTGACGGATATGGCAATTTCAGCAGCACTGGTCAAGGAACTGCGTGAGCGCACCGGCTCGGGCATGATGGAGTGCAAAAAAGCGCTGGTGGAAACCGACGGTGATATTGACGCCGCGGCTGAACTGATGCGCAAGCAGGGGCTGGCCAAGGCCGACAAGAAGGCCGGGCGCGTTGCCGCCGAAGGACGCATTGTGATTGAAACCGATCCCGGCAGTGGCCGCACGGTTATCCTGGAGGCCAATTGCGAGACTGATTTTGTCAGTGGCGGCGATGATTTCAGCGAATTTGCCGAGGCGGTCGCAAAAGCCATTCTGGCGCATGCGCCGGCTGACATAGAGGCGCTTGACGGGGTTGCTCTGGCCTCCGGTGAAACGGTAGATGAAGCCCGCCGGGCGCTGATCGCGCGTATTGGAGAGAATATCACCCTGCGTCGTTTCCGTCTGATCGAACGCGGTGGCGACCGGGTTGGCAATTACCTGCATGGTACCCGTATAGGCGTGGTGGTTGATGTGTCCGGTGGTGATGAGGCGCTGGCACGTGATCTGGCCATGCATATTGCTGCCAGTCGTCCGGTGTGCGTGACTGCTGATGAAGTGCCACAGGAAATGCTGGACAAGGAACGCGAAATTCTCGTAGCCCAGGCCCAGGACAGCGGTAAACCGCCGGAAATTATCGACAAGATGGTCGAGGGGCGGCTGCGCAAGTTTCTGGGAGAAATCACCCTGTACGGCCAGCCTTATGTGAAGGATCCTGACCTTGCGGTGGAAAAACTGCTTAAGCAGGCCGATGCCAGGGTGCTTGGTTTCGAGCGCTATGAGGTTGGTGAGGGGATCGAAAAGCAGGAAGATAATTTCGCCGAGGAAGTCATGGCCCAGGTGCGTGACAGCTAGGAGTTAATCAGCGTCTCCCTGGCGGCGATGCTGGCCCGGGAGCCAACAAGACCTGTCAGGGAGTTAAGTAATGTCCGGAGCCGAGCCAGTTTATACCCGCGTGCTGCTCAAGCTCAGCGGCGAGGCATTACTTGGTGAGGCGCAATACGGCATTGATCCCGAGGTTATCCGTCGACTGGCGCGTGAAATACAAGATGCCGCCAGCGCGGGCGTTCAGATCGGCGTGGTCATCGGCGGTGGTAATATTTTCCGTGGCGAAGGCCTGGCCGGCGCCGGCATGGATCGCGTGGCAGCTGACCATATGGGTATGATCGCCACGGTAATGAATGCACTGGCATTGCAGGATGCCCTGGAGCGCGAAGGTGTCTTTGCCCGGGTCATGTCAGCCATCCGCATCAACGAAGTGTGCGAGGATTACATCCGTCGTCGCGCCGTGCGCCACCTGGAAAAGGGGCGCGTGGTGATTTTCGCCGCCGGCACCGGCAACCCCTTTTTCACTACCGATACCGCAGCCAGTCTGCGCGCCATAGAAATTAATGCCGAGCTGATGCTCAAGGCGACCAAGGTGGATGGAGTGTATACCGCGGACCCGGTCAAGGATCCTTCCGCAACCCGCTATGCTCACCTGGGCTATGATCAGGTGCTGGACGATCGCCTTCAGGTCATGGATGCTACCGCAATAGTCATGTGCCGTGATCACGCCTTGCCACTGCGAGTGTTTGATATTCACGAGCCCGGTGCGCTGATGCGAATCCTGTGTGGGGATGAGGGCATTGGCACCCTGGTGGATGCCCGGGCGCCCGGAGCTGGAGATGAGTGATGATTGAGGATATCCGTAAAGACGCCGAAGCACGGATGAAAAAAAGCCTGGAATCGTTGCGCCAGGATCTTACCAAATTGCGTACCGGGCGGGCTCAAACCAGTCTGCTGGACCATGTCTCGGTGTCCTATTACGGTAGCGAGGTGCCTTTAAACCAGGTGGCTTCTGTCACGGTGGGTGATGCCAGGACTCTGACTATCCAGCCCTGGGAAAAAGACATGGTGGCGGTGGTCGAAAAGGCGATTATGACCTCTGATCTGGGGTTGACGCCGAATACCTCGGGCACTGTTATTCGCATCAATCTGCCACCGCTGACCGAAGAGCGGCGGCGAGAAATGGTGAAGCTGGTGCGTCAGGAAGTGGAGAATGGCCGGGTAGCTATTCGTAACATCCGGCGTGATGCTATCAGTGATATCAAAGAGATGGAAAAGGACAAGGACATGGGTCTGAGCGAGGATGACTCGCGTCACGCCCAGGAGGCCATCCAGAAACTCACGGATCAATATGTGGCCCTGGCTGATGAAATGATGGAAGCCAAGGAAAAGGAATTGATGGAAGTCTGAATTGACAGTCATTTGCCGGGTTCGTGAGGCCTGTCCTGCGAGCTCTGTGATTGCTGCGGGGCCAGCGAGCGTTTGTAATGAGGGATATGGTTGAACCAGCTGCCAGTGGCGGCGAAGTACCCGCTCACCTGGCCGTCATCATGGACGGCAACGGGCGCTGGGCCAATGCCCGCAGTTTACCCCGCCAGGCAGGGCATCGCGCCGGCGTCAAGGCGGCCCGGAACCTGGTCGAAGCTTGCGGCGATGCAGGGGTGCGCACCCTCACACTGTTTGCCTTCAGCAGCGAAAACTGGGATCGCCCGCGGCACGAGGTGGCGTTCCTGATTGAGTTGTTCGGCCGCGCCCTGGAACGTGAACTCAAACGCCTGCATGACAACGGTATCCGCTTGCGTTTTGTCGGTGATCTGGATCGATTCCCAGACGGGTTGCGCCATCGCATCAGCGAGGCTGAACGTCTGACCGCCGAAAACGATCGTATGCGTCTCAATATTGCCGTTGGCTACGGCGGGCGCTGGGACATTCTGCAGGCGGCACGGCGCCTCGCGGCCTCGGTGGAGACCGGAGAACTTTCTGCCGCTGATATTGACAGCGAATGCTTTGCCGGCGCCCTGTCGCTTGGCGACATGCCCGAACCGGATCTGTTCATCCGCACCGGGGGCGAGCGGCGTATCAGCAATTTCCTGCTCTGGAATCTGGCCTATACCGAGCTATATTTCTGCGACACTCTGTGGCCGGATTTTGACGCCACCGAGCTGGCAACGGCGCTGCGCTGGTACGCGGGCCGCGACCGTCGTTTTGGCCGGGCCGAGGACGATGAAAGCGTGGGCGCCACCGATGATGTGGATCAGGTAGCGGGCCGACATGCTTAAACAGCGTGTTATCACGGCGCTGATACTGCTGCCACTGGTGCTGGCGGCGATTTTCTTTATGCCTTCCATGGTTTTTTCCCTGCTGGTAGCTGCGGTGGTGATGCTGGCCGCGTTTGAATGGTCGCGCATGATGGCCGCTGCCGGTCGGCACTGGCAGGTGGCATTCATGCTGCTGGTAGCGGCCTTTATGACCGGCTTGTTTGTGGTGGTACAAGACCAGCCGGCAGGGGCGGCAGCCATTATCGGGCTGGCTGTGGGGGGGCTGTGGTGGTTGCTGGCCTGCATCTGGGTAATTTGCTATCCGCGTGGTTTACCCGGAGGGCAAGTGCTGGCAGCGCGCAAGCTGGTGGCGGGTCTGGCGCTGCTGGTGCCGGCCTGGCTGGCGATTTCGCTTTTGCATGGTCGGGGCGAAACAGGCCCCGCTTTGTTGCTGGTGATGTTTGTGATTGTCTGGGCGGCCGATGTGGGCGCCTATTTTGCCGGTCATGCTTTCGGGCGGGTGAAGCTGGCGCCACATATCAGTCCGGGAAAGACGCGTGAAGGCGCTGCCGGTGGGGTGTTTGCGGCGCTGCTTGCCGGTACTGCGGGGGCCTGGTTACTGGGCCTGGAGGCCGCTTCTCTGGCGCTGTTTGCCGGCCTGGTGCTGGTGGTGTCGCTGGTTTCCATTGTAGGAGATCTCACCGTGAGCATGTTCAAGCGTCATTCGCAGGTCAAGGATACTGGCGGTTTGTTGCCGGGACATGGCGGTATTCTCGACCGTGTCGACAGCCAGACGGCTGCCGCGCCGGTATTTCTTCTGGGTCTGGAGCTGCTGGGGTTGTTTGCGTGATCGGTGTCAGCATTCTCGGGGCAACAGGCAGCATCGGGGTCAATACACTGGATGTTATTGCCGCGCATCCGTCGCGTTTCCGGGTGGTCGCCCTGAGCGCATACCGGGATGTTGAGGGCCTGGCAGCCCAATGCCGGCTACATCAACCCGAGCTGGCAGTGATGGTGGATGAACAGGCCGCCATTGAATTGCGGCAACGCTTGCGTGAAGCCGGTGTTGATACCGAAGTGGCCAGTGGCAGCGATGCGCTGCAGACCGCAGCCAGCCTGCCCGGCACCGATTGCGTGATGGCCGCTATTGTGGGTGCGGCCGGTTTGTTGCCGACGCTGGCGGCGGTGAGAGCCGGCCGCCGCGTTCTGTTGGCTAACAAGGAAGCCCTGGTCATGGCCGGCAACCTGTTGATGCACGAGGTGGCCCGTTGCGGCGCCCAACTGCTGCCCATTGACAGCGAACACAACGCGATCTTGCAGTGTCTGCCTCATGACTACGCGGGCGACCTTGATGCTGCCGGTGTCAGACGGCTTATCCTGACCGCCTCCGGGGGGCCTCTGCGTACTCTGGCGCCCGAGGCCATGGCCTCGGTGACCCCCGAGCAGGCCTGTGCCCATCCTACCTGGACTATGGGTCGCAAGATTTCCGTGGATTCCGCCACCATGATGAACAAGGGGCTGGAGGTGATTGAGGCCTGTTGCTTGTTTGATGCCCCGGCCGAACGCGTGGATGTGGTGGTGCATCCACAAAGTCTGGTGCACTCCATGGTGGAATATGTGGATGGTTCGGTGCTGGTGCATATGGGCCATCCCGACATGCGAACGCCCATTGCCCACGCGCTGGCCTGGCCGGAGCGTATTGATTTTGGCGCGGCCGTATTTGATGTAACACAGTCACCGCCGCTTGAGTTTGAGCCGCCCGACCCGCGCCGTTTTCCTTGTCTGGCACTGGCGATGCAGGCGTTGAGCGCAGGGGGAGGCGCGCCCGCGGTCCTCAATGCTGCCAACGAGATCGCGGTAGCGGCCTTTCTGGATGGCCGGTTGCGCTTTGACGCCATAGCGCCTCTGATAGAACAGACGCTGGCTGAACTGCCGGCGCCGGAGGTGGTCAGTCTGGAAGATGTTATGGCGCTGGACGAACAGGCCCGCAGGGTGGCAGGCGAACTGGCCGGGAGATTGCCGGGATGAATACCGTTGTGATTGCGGCGCTGGCGTTTCTGGTCGCCATTGCCCTGTTGATCACCATACACGAAGCCGGTCATTTCTGGGTGGCGCGACGGCTGGGCGTGCGCGTACTGCGCTTCAGTATCGGTTTTGGTTCGCCGTTGTGGCAGCGCATCGGCCGTGACGGTACCGAATACCGTATCGCTGCTATACCCCTTGGCGGCTATGTAAAAATGCTTGATGAGCGTGAGGCGCCGGTGCCTGAGGCTGAACGCCATCGCGCCTTTAATCGCCAGTCGCTGAAAGTGCGGACGGCTATTGTGCTGGCCGGGCCGCTGGCGAATTTTCTTTTTGCTGTAGTGGCCTACTGGCTGATCCTGATGATCGGCGTAACCGGCGCCCGGCCGCTGGTAGGCGAGGTGATCCCGGGGAGTTCCGCCGATGCGGCGGGTTTGCGTCACGGCGATCTGATTGTGGCGGTGGACGCACGTGAAACCCCGACCTGGCAACAGGCCGGGCTGGCGCTGGTTGACAGCGCGCTGGGTAACCGTTCAGCGCGGCTTCAGCTTGTTGGCGAGGACGGGAGCCGGCGGTTGGCGGAGCTGGATATGTCCGCGGTGGGGCGGCTGGAGGAACCCGGTGATCTGCTCAGGAATCTTGGCTTTGAACCATTGCAGCCGCGCTTGCCGGCCATATTGGACGAGCCGTTGCCGGAGGGTCCCGCGCGCGAAGCCGGGCTGGCACCCGGCGACCGGGTGGTGGCAATAGACGGGGAAGGCGTCAATGACTGGGGCCAACTGGTGGAGCGGGTGCGCGCGCGGCCGGGGCAGCAGGTGCAGCTTGATGTTGAGCGCGAGGGCAGTCAGCGCAGCCTGGAGCTCGTGCTTGCAGTGCGCGAGGATGATGCCGGCGAATACGGGTTCCTGGGTGCTTCGCCCGCGATACCCGATGGGCTGTACGATCAGTTTTATGTGACCCACCGTGAGGGGGTGCTGGCGGCCTTTCCGGGTGGGGTGCAGCGAACTTACGAGATGACGGGCCTGACACTGCGAATGTTGTGGCGGATGGTCACGGGTGATGTATCCTTGAAAAACATCAGTGGGCCCATCAATATTGCGCATTTCGCGGGGCAGTCTGCCAGTATCGGGCTGGTGCCGTTTCTGGCTTTTCTGGCTATTGTCAGCATCAGTCTGGGCATCATCAATTTGCTGCCGGTACCCATTCTTGATGGCGGGCACTTGCTGTATTTCCTGATTGAAGCCATCAAGGGCAGTCCGGTATCTGAGCGTACAGAGATTATCGGACAGCAGATCGGGATATTGATGCTCATCGGGCTGATGACTCTGGCGTTTTATAACGATTTTGCACGACTGTTGAGCTAGGGTTCATGCACCACAATTTTCCAAAGCCGGGTGAGCCCGGTTTCAATCATTTCAGGGGGCTACACTTTGTTGTCCGGCCGGCAAATAACTAGGGCAGTTGTGCTTTTGTGGGCATTGCTGGTGCTGGCGGCACCTGCCCATGTGGTTGCCTTCGAACCTTTTGTGGTTGAGCGCGTCGAGTTCGAGGGGCTTGAGCGTATAGAACGTGGCCGGGCACTCAACCATATTGACCTGGAGGCCGGCGACAATATTGACCCGGCCCGCCTGCAGCGGGCGGTGCAGTCGCTCTTCCGCTCGGGCTACTTTAGCGATGTTACCGCCATGCGCGAGAACAACACCGTGATTTTCCGGGTTGAGGAACGTCCGGCTATAGCCAGCCTGACGATTACCGGCAATCGTGATATCGAAGATGAAGACCTGATTGAAGGTTTGCGTGATATCGGGATTGCCGAGGGCCGGGTGTTCAACCGCGGGGTGCTGGAGACCGTGCGTCAGGAGCTGGTGCGCCAGTACTTTGCCAATGGCAAGTACGGGGTTGAAATTGAGGTCGAGATCGAAGAGCGCGAGGATAATCGCGTGGCGATTTCGGTAGAGATTGATGAAGGCCGGGTGGCCACCATTCGCCAGATCAGCATTATCGGCAACGAGGCTTTCAGTGATAGCGAATTGCTGGGTGAGCTGCGTTTGCGCCCGGCCGGGCTGATGACGCTGATCGGCAGTCGCGACCGTTATTCCCAGCAGCAGCTCTCGGGTGATCTTGAGGCCTTGTCTTCCTACTACCAGAATCGTGGTTATATCAATTTCTCCATCGAATCCACCCAGGTCTCTCTATCAGTAGACCGCCGGGATATTTACATCACTATTAATGTGGAAGAGGGAGACCAGTTTACGATTTCAGAGGTCAGCGTCGGTGGTGACATGGTGGTGCCCGAGCAGGAGCTGATGCGTTTCGTCAGTACTCGTGAAGGCGAGGTGTTCTCGCGCGAGCAGGCCACCAGTTCTGCGCAGCGTTTGCGCGACCGGCTGGGCAATGATGGTTATGCTTTTGCCGAGGCCCGGCCTATCCCTGACGTGGACGAAGAAAACCGTACCGTGGCTTTGACCTATGTGGTGGAGTCGGGTCCGCTGGTCTACGTGCGCAATATCAATTTCCGTGGCCACTCCAGCACGCGTGATGATGTCTTGCGACGAGAAATGCGCCAGCTCGAAAGCGGGGTGTTTTCCGGTCGTAATATTACCCGTTCGCGCACTCGCCTGACGCGCCTTCCTTTCATTGAGGATGCCGAGATCGATACTGCGCGGGTGCCCGGCACCGAAGATCTGGTGGACCTGGATGTAGAAGTGGCCGAGCGCAGCGCCGGGGCCTTCCAGCTCGGTTTTGGTTATTCCAGCGCACAGGGCAGCCTGTTCAACACCAGTATCTCGCACAGCAACTTCATGGGCAGTGGCAATCGCCTGGTGGCCGAGGCCTTCCGCAGTTCGGTGGCCGAACAATTCCAGCTCTCAGTGACTGAGCCGTTTTATACCATCGACGGCGTCAGCCGAACGCTGTCGGGGTTTTATCGCCGTTCCGACCGACTGACCCGGGTCAGCTCGCGTTTTGACAGTGACGTATGGGGGTTGACCGCGCGATTTGGTATTCCGCTCTCGGAGTTCAATTCTCTGCGTCTGGGTGGCAGTTTCCGCAGTACCGAGCTGCGGCCCAACCAGTTTTCGCCGCAGCGTGTGGTGGACTGGATTGATGACAACGGCGCCGAATATGACACTTACGTACTGGAGACCGGCTTTATACGCGATACCCGTAACCGCACCATATTCCCGGATACCGGTTATAACCATCGCGTGTTTCTGGACGTGACGATCCCGCCCAGTGATATTGATTACTGGAGCCTGGATTACCGCTACCATCAAATGTTGCCTTTCACCGAGCAGTTGCTGGGGCAGAACCGCTTCCGCTTCTCTGTAGCTGATGCCTTTGGAGATACCACCGATACCCCGCCCACCGAGAAATTTTTCGGCGGCGGGATGGAAAGCCTGCGTGGTTTCCGGGGCGCCCGTCTGGGGCCATCCGAGGACGGTGATGCAATTGGTGGTAATCTGGCCGTATTCAACCAGGTGGATCTGATTCTGCCGGCGGTGGGTGGTCCCAGCACCCGGTTCAGTTTTTTTGTGGATACCGGGTATGTGTACGAGAATGTGGATGACTTTGACGTCAATGATTTCCGGGCTTCTGCAGGTATTGCCTTTGACTGGCTGACACCGGTGATCGGCTTGCTGCGTTTCAGTCTGGCCGAGCCCTTGCGTGAACAGCCCGGAGATCAGACCGAGAGCTTCACTTTTACCTTTGGTGCCACTTTCTAGGCGTTTTTTGGCGAGGATATTCAGATGCGGGTATATCGATTATTCATGAGTCTGGTGCTGGCGCTTTGTCTGGCCGGGTTTGCCGGCCAGGCCGTGGCTGAAGGCGGGATAGCTTTTGTTGATGTAGCCGAAATCATGGAGCGCA
This sequence comes from Gammaproteobacteria bacterium, assembly GCA_007130745.1. GTDB lineage: Bacteria > Pseudomonadota > Gammaproteobacteria > UBA5335 > SLRW01 > SLRW01. Next base: position 8,858 of record SLRW01000086.1, on the reverse strand, counting down.
TGCCCGAGGCGGCTGCTATTCGTGAGGAGATGCAAGCCGAATTCGGGCGTCAGGAGCAGGCGTTGCGAGAAGCCCATGAAGAACTGATGGCATTGCAGGAGCGCTATGAGCGCGACAGCGCTGTGATGTCTGGGTCTGACCGGGCCGACCTGGAACAGGAGATCATGCAGCGTCAGCAATCCCTGCAGCAAGAGCAGCGTCAATTGCAGCAGCGGCTCAATCAGCGCAGCGAGCGTGAAATGCGCCGGTTGCAGCAGATGATCGGCGAAGCGGTAGAGGCGGTTGCCGTGGCTGGTGATTACGACATCGTGATTTACGATGGCGTGGTCTATGCCAGTGAACGTGTGGATATTACTGACGCTGTATTGCAGCGATTGATGGATGACTGATCCGGTTTTTCCCCGTTTGCGGGGTCGTAATGTCTCAGGAGGAGAAAGTTCTTGGAAACGCTGGATATTCACCAGATACTCGGAAAATTACCGCATCGCTACCCTTTCTTGCTGGTGGATCGGGTCGTAGCCTGTTATCCGGGTGAGCGCATTGAGGCGCTCAAGAATGTGTCATATAACGAGCCCTATTTCGGAGGCCATTTCCCCCAGCGCCCTGTGATGCCCGGGGTCATGATACTCGAAGCGCTGGCCCAGGCGACCGGGGTTCTGGCTTTCTGCACCACGGGTAAATCAGCGGAGCAGGGCACCCTGTATTATTTTGTCGGCGTGGATAATGCCCGCTTCAAGCGCCCGGTCGAGCCGGGCGATCAACTGGTGTTGCAGGCGGAAATCGTTCGAGGCCGCGGCAAGGTATGGAAGTTCGCCACGCGCGCCCTGGTCGCCGGTGACGTGGTTTGCGAAGCCGACATCATGTGTGCTGCGCGAGAGCTAGGTTAAAAACGCTGATACTTCAGGCCTATCGCGATACGATGACAAGGCGCAACGCCGGGGCCGGTTGTCTGGCAAAGCCTGAGACGTGGCGGACAAATCAGCGTTTCCTTGTTGCCGCGTTGCTGGCGTGGTCGGATGGTGAAGAGGGCAGACCATGAGCCGGGTTCATCCCAGTGCGGTAATTGATGAATCAGCCATGCTCGCGGCTGATGTGCAGGTCGGTCCGTTCGCAGTCATTGGAGCAGACGTCGAGATCGCGGCCGGCACTGTGATTGGTGCCCATGCGGTGGTGGAAGGGCCGACCAGTATTGGCCGGGATAACCACATTCACCCGTTTGCCTCGGTCGGAGTTGACCCCCAGGATCGGAAATACAGGGGCGAGATCACCCGGTTGATAATCGGGGATCGCAACGTTATCCGTGAATATGCCACCATCAGCCGCGGCACTGCGCAGGGGCTGGGTTATACCCGGCTGGGTAATGACAACACCATCATGGCCTACGCCCACGTGGCCCATGACTGCGAACTGGGCGATGACATCATCATGGCCAATGGTGCGAGTCTGGCGGGGCATGTCTGGATCGGTGATCATGCCATCCTTGGCGGCTTTACCATGGTGCACCAGTTCTGTCGTATCGGCGCCTACAGCTTTTGTGGGATGGGCAGTGCCATCAATCAGGATATTCCGCCCTTTGTGTTGGTCGCCGAGCATCCGGCGCGGCCGCGTGGCATCAATACCGAGGGCCTGCGCCGGCATGGCTTTGATGCGGCCTGTATCGGCGATTTGCGTCAGGCCTATCGTTTGCTTTATCGGGCCGGATTGAAACTGGAACAAGCCAGTGAAAAATTGCGGGCGCTGGCGCGTAAATCGCCCCAGGTCGGCCTGATGGCGGATTTTATCGAGAACTCCAGACGGGGCATCCGTCGCTGAGCAGGCAGGGCAGGATCTATGTTGCGTATTGGCCTGGTGGCAGGCGAGGCATCGGGGGATTACCTGGGGGCCGGACTGATTCGCGCCTTGCGCGAGGCAGCGGGCGAAGACGAGGTGTTGCGCTTTGAAGGGGTCACCGGCCCGCAGATGCGTGCTGCCGGCTGCGACTCTCTGGAGAGCATTGAGCGTCTTTCCCTGATGGGGGTCACCGAGGTTATCAGTCATCTGCCATCGCTGTTTCGTCTGCGCGGCGAACTGGTCGCACATTTCGAGCGCGAGCCGCCTGATGTCTTTGTCGGCATTGATGCCCCGGATTTTAATCTTTCTCTTGAACGCAAGCTGCGCGAGCGCGGGATTCCTACCGTGCACTATGTCAGCCCCACGGTCTGGGCCTGGCGTTCGGGCAGGGTGCGCAGTATTGCCCGCGCGGTTACGCGTGTGCTGGCGTTGTTTCCCTTTGAGGTGGACATCTACCGACAAGCCGGCGTGGATGTGAGCTACGTGGGCCATCCGCTGGGCGACCAGATTGCAATGGAAATCAATGCCGGAGCCCTGCGGCGGCAGCTCGGGCTTGAAGTTGATGCGCCCCTGGTGGCCGTGCTTCCCGGTAGCCGCATGAGTGAGATTCGTCACCTTGGCGTGCCTTTTGCCCGGACCATCGCCTGGTTGCACCGGCAGCGCCCGGAGCTGCGGTTTGTCGCCCCTATGGCGGATGAACGCATACGCGCCCAATTCGAGCAGGCTCTGTCCCGGCATGCCCCTGATGCGCCGGTCACCTTGCTGGATAACCACAGCCGTGAATGTATGGGCGCTGCCGATACAGTGTTGCTGGCCTGTGGTACTGCGGCGCTGGAAGCTATGTTGCTCAAGCGGCCCATGGTGGTGGCCTATCGCATTGGCTGGTTGACGCACGCCCTGCTCAAACAACTGCGTCTGGTGCGGGTGAAGTATTATTCGTTGCCCAATTTGCTGGCCGACGCCTGTCCTGACGACAGGGTGGATGTCGACTGTAATCCGCAGATGCCACTGGTGCCGGAGTTCATCCAGGGCGAGGTGCAACCCGAGGTGATGGGCGAGTCGATATTAAAAATGCTTGACGACACGGACCGTCGTGCCGGCTTGATAAAAGCATTTGATCGTCTGCATCGCTTGCTGCGACGTGATGCCAGCAGGCAGGCGGCGCATGCCGTGCTGCAGGTGGCCCGTCAGGCAGTCGGGCAAAAGGGGAGCAAGTCATGACGCTGACAGCCGGAGTCGACGAGGCTGGCCGGGGTCCGCTGGCGGGGCCGGTGATTGCCGCTGCGGTGATTCTGCCGGCCGACCATGAGCTGGCGGGCCTGACAGATTCCAAGAAGTTGACACTCCGCCGGCGCGAGGCGCTGGCCGTGGCCATCAGAGAGCAGGCCGTGGCCTGGGCGTTGGGTCGGGCCGAGGTGGCCGAGATAGATCGTATCAATATCCTCCAGGCCAGCTTGCTGGCGATGCGCCGGGCGCTGGACGGCCTGGCGGTGATGCCGGGTGAGGTGCGGGTAGATGGCAACCAGTGCCCGGGCTGGCGGCTTGCGGCGCAAACCATTGTCGGTGGTGATCTACTGGAGCCGGCTATCAGCGCCGCTTCTGTCCTCGCCAAGGTCACGCGGGACCGTGAAATGGTGGCGCTGGCCGAGCGCTACCCTGGTTATGGCTTTGAGGGCCACAAGGGCTATCCTTCGCCCGGGCACTTGCAGGCTTTGCAGGAGCTCGGTGTCACCCCCGAACACCGACGCAGTTATGCGCCGGTGCGCCGCCTCATTGAACAGACTCATGGGCATGCAGGCGTATGACAGCCGAATTTGTACACCTGCGCGTACATACCGAGTACTCACTGGTCGACGGACTGGTTCGCATTGACCGGCTGATGACCCAGGCCGCGGCTGCCGGTATGCCGGCGGTGGGCATAACCGATCACGTCAATCTCTTTGGTCTGGTCAAGTTTTACCAAAACGCACTCAAGGCCGGCATCAAACCGATTGTGGGGGTGGACCTGCTGCTGGACCAGGGCGAGGGCGAGACGCCGGCGCGGTTTACCTTGTTGTGTCTCAATGCTGAAGGGTATCGCAACCTGACCCGGTTGATCTCGCGCGCTTATATTGAGGGCCAGGGCCGTGGCCGGCCGCTGGTGCAGCGTGACTGGGTGGCCGAGGCTGCGCCCGGGTTGCTGGTGCTGTCGGGCGCACGTGAGGGGGATATTGGCCGGGCGCTGCTGGCCGGGCGTTGTGGCCTGGCCGAGGAGCACGCGCGTTTTTGGCAGCAACATTTTCCTCAACGCTTTTATATCGAACTCCAGCGCACCGGTCGTTCCGGCGAAGAGGACTACCTGCACGCCGCGGTAGATCTGGCCGCACGCATGAATTTGCCGGTGGTTGCCAGCAACGATGTGCGCTTTCTGGCGCCGGAAGATTTCGATGCCCATGAGGCGCGCGTGTGCATCAACAGTGGCCGTACGCTTGCCGACCCGCGCCGGCCGCGTGAGTATTCTCCGCAGCAGTATCTTGCTACTCCGGCGGAGATGGCCGAGCGCTTCGCGGATCTGCCCGAGGCCTTGCAGAACACTATAGAGATAGCCCGACGTTGTACGCTTGATCTGAAGCTGGGCGAGAACTATCTGCCGCAGTTCCCCGTGCCCGAGGGTATGACCATCAGGGATTTTCTGCACGCGGAAGCCGAGCGCGGGCTGGAAGCCCGGTTTCAGGGACATCTGGCGGATGTGGCTGCGGATGCTGAACAGGCGGCGCGTTATCGCGAACGTCTGCACCATGAGCTGAAAGTCATTAACGATATGGGCTTTCCGGGTTACTTCCTGATTGTGGCTGAATTTATCCGCTGGGCCCGGGAGCAGGACATCCCGGTGGGGCCGGGGCGTGGTTCCGGCGCCGGTTCACTGGTGGCCTATGCGCTGGGTATTACGGATATTGATCCGCTGAGATATGATCTGCTGTTTGAGCGTTTCCTCAACCCCGAGCGGGTTTCCATGCCGGATTTTGATATCGACTTCTGCATGGAAAAGCGTGACCACGTCATCGCCCATGTGGCCAGCCTGTATGGCCGCGAAAAAGTCTCCCAGATTATTACTTTTGGCACCATGGCCGCACGCGCGGTGGTGCGTGATGTAGGGCGGGTGCTGGGGCACCCCTATGGCTTTGTGGACCGGGTAGCCAAGTTGATTCCGCCTGATCTTGGGATGACGCTGGAGAAGGCACTGGAGGATGATGAGCTTGCCCGGGTCTGTCGTGAAGAAGAGGAAGTACAGGCGCTGATTGATCTGGCGCGGCCGCTGGAGGGCGTGGCCCGTAATGCCGGCAAGCATGCCGGGGGGGTTGTTATTGCGCCGTCGGCCCTGACGGATTTCGCCCCGCTGTACTGCGAGGCTGATGGTGACAGCCCGGTTACCCAGTTCGACAAGGACGATGTGGAAAGCGTCGGCCTGGTGAAGTTTGACTTCCTCGGCCTGCGCACGCTGACCATTATCGATTGGACGGTGAAAGCGGTGAATCGCCTGCGCGAAGTGCGTGGCGAGGCATTGCTGGATATCGGCACAGTCGCGATGGCCGACCCGGCTGTGTTTGAGTTGCTTTGCCGGCAGGAAACCACGGCCGTGTTCCAGCTCGAAAGTACGGGCATGAAAGAGCTGATCAAGCGGCTTCGCCCGGACAGCTTCGAGGATATCGTGGCGCTGGTGGCGCTGTTTCGGCCGGGCCCCTTGCAGTCGGGCATGGTCGACGACTTTGTCAATCGCAAGCATGGCCTGGCGAAGGTGGCCTACCCGCATCCGGAGCTGGAATCCATCCTGCGGCCCACCTACGGGGTGATTCTTTATCAGGAACAGGTGATGCAGATCGCCCAGGTGCTGGCCGGTTACACCCTGGGCGAGGCCGATCTGTTGCGCCGCGCCATGGGCAAGAAAAAACCGGAGGAAATGGCGCATCAACGTGAAATCTTCATACAGGGCGCCACCGGGCGTGGGGTGGAGGAGGCAACTGCCACTGCTATTTTTGATTTGATGGAAAAATTTGCCGGCTACGGCTTTAACAAGTCTCACTCGGCGGCCTATGCGCTGCTGTCCTACCAGACGGCGTGGCTCAAGGCACATTATCCGGCGCAGTTCATGGCGGCAGTGTTGTCTTCCGACATGGATAACACCGACAAGGTAGTGACCTTCATCGACAACTGCTCGGCGCTGGGCCTGAGCGTGCTGCCGCCGGACGTGAATGCCTCCGCCTGGCCTTTCCATGCGGATGAACAGGATGCCATCCGTTACGGTCTGGGTGCGATCAAGGGGGTCGGGCAGGCGGCGATTGAGGCCATTATCAACGAGCGGGAGGCCAATGGCGCCTACCAGGATATGTTTGACTTCTGCCGACGGGTGGATCTGCGCCGGGTCAACCGGCGGGTCATCGATTCGTTGATACGCGCCGGCGCAATGGATTCGCTGGAAGGCAACCGGGCCACCCAGGTGGCCAGTCTGGACACTGCCTTGCGTGCAGCCGAGCAGCATATGCAGGCCGTCGATACCGGCCAGAACGATCTTTTTGGTCTGGCTGGGGGGTGTGAGGACGCTGTGGCGCCGGCTCCCGGCCTGACCGTGGTTCCCGAGTGGGGTGATCGTGAACGCCTGCAGGCTGAGAAAGACACCCTGGGGCTGTATCTTACCGGTCACCCTATTGAAGAATACGAGGAAGAGTTGCAGCACATTGTCACCGGCCGCATTGCCGAACTGGCGCAGCGCGTGGCGGGCGGCGCATCGGAGCACGGCTTTGGCGGGGGGCAGCGCAAGGTTGATGTGGTGATTGCCGGACTGGTGGTGGCCATGCGCCGCCAGGGTGGGCGCGCCTTTCTTACCCTGGATGATCGCAGTGCGCGGGTGGAAATGCCCCTGTTTGACGAGAATTTCCAGCGTTACCGCCATCTGCTGGTCAAGGATGCCTTGCTGGTGGTGGAGGGTTCGCTGGCGCCGGACGACTATACCGGAGGGGTGCGTATCACGCCGCGAACTATTCATGCCATGGACGAGGCACGTGAAAGCTGGGTGCGCAAACTGGTGGTGCTGCTTGAGAATGATGGTCAGGGCGAAGACCCGGTGGCCGAGCTTGCCCGGGTGCTGGCACCCTGGCGCGGTGGTAACTGCCGTGTCGGGGTGGTCTACCGAAACATGACCGCCGAAGCTCGCCTGATGCTTGACGACGAGTGGCAGGTCAAGCCGACTGAGGAACTGGTACGTCGGCTGCGCCGCTGGTTAGGGAATGACCGGGTCAAACTGGTCTATGGTCGTCGCGCCAATGCTGAGGCGGCAGCCGCCTCCTGAATCCCTGGTCCACTTGCGGCAGGATCAATCCGCTGCGACTCTCCCTTGTGCCTGACGCCGCTCGCGGCTACAATACCGGCCTTCGAATCACAGGCGGCGACAACGCGAGCAGGAGCAACAATGCCTCTGAGCACCGAGCAAAAGTCCGAAATTGTCAAGGAGCACGGGCGCTCCGGAAGTGACACCGGATCTCCCGAGGTCCAGGTGGCGTTGTTGACCGAGCGCATCACGCATCTCACTGGCCATTTTTCCGAGCACAAGCATGATCACCACTCCCGGCGTGGTTTGCTCAAAATGGTCAGCCAGCGACGCAAACTGCTTGATTATCTCAAGCAGCGTGATCGTGATCGCTATCAGGCCCTGATCAAGCAGCTTGGTCTGCGGCGCTGAGTATGCCTTTGTCGTGGCTGAGGTTGTCCGGCAGGTATGGAACAGCCATGGTCTCTGATTTTCAAATCTCCGGTTTTTTTGATTCCCGGGCGATTATCGGGTTCCGCAGGGTGCTTTTGTGATGCCCCTGGCCCGGCAGGTTTTCCCGGCGGCGGCCATTTCCCGGTCGTTGTCATTCCCGCGCTGCGTTTGCTTTTTCATAACCTCCTCGCCGAGTGCGCGGGGAGGCGGGTCGGCCCGTGCGCCGGCGGTTAACGGGCGTATCCAGGGCACATCGGCATGGGCCGGGTGTCTTTAAAACAGGCAAGTAAGGAAGAAATCGTGAATATCAGCAAGCAGACTTTCCAGTACGGCGAGCATGAAGTCACCATCGAAACCGGCAAGATCGCTCGCCAGGCAACCGGTTCGGTGACCGTCAACATGGGTGATACGGTGGTTTTGGTTACCGCCGTGGTGCAACCCGAGGCCGATCCCGGGCGACCGTTCTTCCCGCTCACCGTCAATTATCAGGAGCGCACCTACGCCGCCGGACGTATTCCGGGCGGGTTTTTCAAGCGTGAAGGGCGGCCCAGCGAAAAAGAAACCCTGACCTGCCGGCTGATAGACCGACCTGTTCGTCCGCTGTTTCCCAAGGGCTTTATGAATGAAGTCCAGATTATCCCCACAGTGCTGTCCATGAACCCGGAAGTGGATCCCGATATCCCTGCGCTGATTGGCGCTTCGGCGGCACTGGCCTTGACCGGCGCACCCTTCCAGGGTCCGGTGGCTGCCGCCCGGGTGGGTTATATCAACGGCGAGTATGTCCTGAATCCCTCCAATACTCATCTGGACGAATCGGGGCTTGATCTTGTTGTGGCGGGTACCGAGGCAGCCGTGCTGATGGTGGAATCCGAAGCCAGCGAATTGCCCGAAGATGTGATGCTGGGCGCGGTCATGTTTGGTCATGAACAGATGCAGACTGTGATCTCCGCCATCAATTCCCTGGTGGCTGAGGCCGGCAAGCCCAAGTGGCAGTGGCAGGCGCCGCAAGCACCGGAAGGCATTGAACAGGCCGTGGCCGAAGCCGCGGGTGATCGTATCGCCGAGGCCTACACCATTACCGAAAAGCCCGCGCGTAATGAACGCCTGGGCGAGTTGCGTGCCGAGATTGTCGAGAAACTGGCCAGTCAGGACGAAGACGGCTGGACAGTCGATCAGGTCAAGGCCGCTGTTGGTTCCCTGGAAAAGCGCGTGGTCCGCGAAAGCATACTGGATGGCAAGCCGCGTATTGACGGACGCGACACGAAAACGGTACGGCCTATCACCATCGAGCTGG
>SLRW01000113.1 GCA_007130745.1 Gammaproteobacteria bacterium | reverse complement strand
GGTAGCAAGGATGCGCTGGAGGTCTATACGACCCGTCCCGATACCCTGATGGGGGTGACTTATATGGCGGTGGCGGCCGAACATCCGCTGGCCCGGGCAGCGGCAGAGAACGATGCTGAACTGGCCGGCTTTCTGGAGGAATGCCGCCGCATGCAGGTTTCCGAGGCCGCCATGGAAACCATGGAGAAAAAAGGTCGGCCGCTGGGGGTCAATGCGGTGCATCCGCTTACCGGCGAGGAAATCCCGGTTTGGGTCGCCAATTTTGTGCTTATGGCCTACGGCTCGGGTGCGGTGATGTCGGTGCCGGCGCATGACCAGCGCGACTGGGAGTTCGCCCGTGCCCACGATCTGCCGGTGCGGCAGGTGATTGCCCCGGCCGACGGGAGTGAAGTGGATCTGGCGCAGGCCGCCTTTGCCGACAAGGGCATGCTGGTGGCTTCCGGTGAGTTTGATGGGCTGACTTCGGCCCGGGCTTTTGATGCCATCGCCGACAAGCTCAGCGCGCAGGGTCGCGGTGAGCGTCAGGTTAATTACCGGCTGCGCGACTGGGGTATCTCCAGGCAGCGTTACTGGGGCGCGCCGATCCCGATTATTAACTGCCCTGAATGCGGGGCCGTGCCGGTGCCGGATGAGAGCTTGCCGGTGGTGTTGCCGGAAGCAGTCGAACTTGACGGCGCAGGCTCGCCGCTCAAGCGTATGCCTGAGTTCTACCGCTGTGCATGCCCGCGTTGCGGCGCCGACGCCGAGCGCGAGACAGATACCTTCGATACCTTCATGGAATCGTCCTGGTATTTTGCGCGATATGCCTGCCCGGACAATGACCGTGCCATGCTGGACGAACGTGCCAACTACTGGCTGCCGGTGGATCAGTACGTCGGCGGGGTGGAGCACGCCATCCTGCACCTGTTGTATGCGCGCTTTTTCCAGAAACTGATGCGCGATGTCGGCCTGAGCCGGGTGGATGAGCCTTTCAGTCGCTTGCTGACCCAGGGCATGGTGCTCAAGGACGGGGCCAAGATGTCCAAGTCCAAGGGCAATACGGTGGATCCTCAGGCGCTGATTGATCGTTACGGCGCCGATACGGTGCGGCTGTTCATTATGTTTGCGGCGCCACCGGAGCAGAGCCTGGAATGGTCGGACTCGGCGGTGGAGGGTGCTCACCGTTTTCTCAAACGCCTGTGGCGGCTGGTAGTGGCACATGTCGAATCCGGCCCGGTGCCCGGGGCGATAGACAACACGATGCTGGATGACGAGGCCCGTGAGCTGCGTCGGCTGGTGCATCAGAGCCTGCAGAAAATCACCGACGATATGGCTCGGCGCCATACCTTCAATACCGCTATTGCCTCGGCCATGGAGCTGGTCAACGCCCTGGGGCGTTATGAGGCTGCCTCCGAGAGCGCACGCGCCGTGCGCCAGGAAGCGCTGTCGGTGATTGTGCGCGTGCTCAGCCCGATTGTGCCGCACGTCACGCATGAATTGTGGCAGCAGCTTGGCGGCGAAGGGGCGGTGGCCGAGGCTGACTGGCCCGAGGTGGATGAAAGCGCGCTGAGCGCCGACGAGGTGGAGTTGGTGGTGCAGGTCAATGGCAAGCTGCGGGGGCGTATTCGGGTGCCGGCCGGGGCGGACCGGGAAGCCATTGAGCAGGCGGCGCTGGCGGAAGACAATGTGAAGCGGCATATTGACGGTCAGGCCGTGCGCAAGGTGATCGTGGTGCCCGATAAACTGGTGAATGTGGTGATATGAATACTCTGGCCGTCACACGCTATGCAGGGCGATCGGCACGGCTGGCACTGGTGGGGCTGCTGTGTCTGGCGGTCACGGCCTGTGGGTTCAGCTTGCGTGGCGCCATGCAGTTGCCCGCGCCCCTGGTGCAGACCCATATCACTCACGATGATGGCGGTAGTCTGCTGGCGCTGGATATCGCCGACGCCCTGCAACGCGCGGGCAGTGAAATACTGCTGGAGCCGCGCTCCGGTGCGGCTATCCTGGAGATACAGGAAGAAGACCTGCGTCGCCGGGTGGTGGCCGTGAGTCCCGACGGCCGCGCCCAGGAATACCAGCTGCAGTTGCGCGTTCGCTATCGCGTGATGCGCGATGACGAAGAGCTGTTGGCGCCGCAGTCGCTTGAGCTGACCCGCGAATTCTCCGCCGGCGGCGGTGAACGGGTGCTGGGGCGTGAAGCCGAAGCCGATCAACTGGAGCAGGAAATGCGTAACGACGCCGTGCGCTTGATCATGCGACAGCTGGAGGCGGTGCCCGGGTCTGCTCCGGAGCCGGCTGAATGAATGTCCGGCCGGAGCAACTGGCCCGGCAGCTGCGCGAGGGTCTTGCTCCCGTTTATGTTCTGGGGGGCGAAGAGCCTCTGTTGCTTGAGGAGGCGGCTACGACCATACGGGCTGCCGCGCGTGCGGCCGGTTTCGATGAGCGTGAGACTTTTTTCGCCGACAGTGGTTTTGATTGGCGTGAGCTGGCGGCACAGAGCCAGAATCTTTCCCTGTTTTCACAACAGCGGCTGATGGAAGTGCGGCTTCCCGGCGGCAAGCCGGGCGCCGATGGCGCCAGGGTGCTCAGCGAATACGCCCGAGAACCGGCTGAGGATACGGTGCTCATGCTGCTTTGCGGAAGGCTTGAAGCCAGCGCGCGCAAGAGTGCCTGGTACAAGGCGCTGGACAAGGCCGGGGTGAGTGTGCAGATCTGGCCGGTGGGGTCGCGCGAGTTGCCTGGCTGGCTGCAAACCCGCGCCCGCGGGCTGGGGATGGAATTGAGCCGGGAAGCCACCGGGCTGCTTGCCGAGCGCGTGGAAGGTAATTTGCTGGCGGCGAGTCAGGCCCTGGAACGGTTGGCGCTGCTGTATCCGGACCAGAAGGTAGATGCCGCCGAGGTCCTGGAGGTGGTGGCCGACAGCTCCCGTTTTGATGTCTTTGGCTGGGTCGACGCGATCCTGGGGGGAGATACCCGACGAGCCCTGCGGGCGCTTGAGAATTTGCGTGCCGGAGGGGTTGAACCGCCGTTGCTGCTGTGGGCGCTGGCGCGTGAGCTGCGGCTGGTGTGTTCGGCGGCGCCGCGGGTCGGGCGAGGTGAGTCGCCGCGCGCTGTGATGCAGTCGCTGGGAGTGTGGTCACGGCGCCAGCCGCTGGTGGAGTCTGCGCTGCGGCGCGCGTCGGTGAAACGCTGGCATGCCAGTCTGGCCCGTACCGCTCGCTGTGAGCTGATGGCCAAGGGTGCGCTGGTCGGTAACGCCTGGGAGGAAATGCTACAATTGACCCTCTTTGCCGCAGGATCAAGGGCATCATGAGTGCAACGATTAGCGACAGTGACGACGGACTGGATGTGAAGGCCTATATGGTAGCTCTGGGCCGGCGCGCGCGCGCGGCTGCCCGGGTGCTGGCTGCGAGTGAAAGTGCGGTGCGCAACCGCGCGCTGGAGGCCATGGCAGCGACCATCGAGGCGGATACCGACACCCTGCGCGCCGAGAATGCCCGGGACATGGAGGCCGGCCGCCAGGCCGGACTGGATGAAGCGCTGCTGGATCGGCTGGAATTAACTCCCGAACGTATCGCCGGCATGGCCGAGGGGCTGCGCCAGATTGCTGCCTTGCCCGATCCCGTGGGTCAGGTGAGTGATCTGGCTTATCGCCCCTCAGGCATACAGGTCGGCCGTATGCGGGTGCCGCTGGGGGTGATCGGCATCATCTATGAGTCGCGCCCCAATGTCACTGCTGATGCTGCCGGCCTGTGTCTGAAATCAGGTAATGCCGCGATCCTGCGGGGTGGTTCCGAGGCCTTGCGTTCCAACCGCGCTATTGCCCGCTGTATTGTCGCCGGACTGGAATCCGCCGGGCTGCCGATCGAGGCCGTGCAGGTGGTGGAAACCGCCGATCGCGCCGCAGTGGGGCAGCTGATTACCATGCCCGAATACGTAGATGTGCTGGTGCCTCGCGGGGGGCGCGGGCTGATCGAGCGAATCAGCAACGAGGCCCGGGTGCCGGTGATCAAGCACCTGGACGGCGTTTGTCACGTGTATATCGACGACGACGCCGATGAAGACATGGCGGTGGAAGTGGCCGTCAATGCCAAAACCCAGCGTTACGGCACCTGCAATACCACTGAAACCCTGTTGGTGGCGGAGTCCATTGCCGCCCGGGTGCTGCCTCGCCTGGCCGAACGCTATGACCAAGCCGGTGTTGAGCTGCGGGGGTGTGAACGTACACGGGAATTACTGCCACAGGCCGGGGAAGCCACCGGGGCTGATTGGGACGCCGAGTATCTGGCGCCGATTCTGGCGATTCGCGTGGTGGCCGGTATAGACGCGGCGATTGAACACATCGCACGCCATGGCTCCGGGCATACCGATGCGATTATTACACGCGATTACGCACGCGCGCGGCGCTTTGTGCGCGAGGTGGATTCCAGCTCCGTGATGGTCAACGCCTCGACACGTTTTGCCGACGGCTTTGAGTATGGTCTGGGCGCGGAAATCGGCATCAGCACCGACAAGCTGCATGCCCGTGGCCCGGTGGGCCTGGAAGGCCTGACGACCTGCAAATGGGTGGTGTATGGCGAGGGCCATGTTCGCCAGTAAATACTCCCGCCGGGTGGCGCTCGTCCGATGATACTCGGCATCTGTGGCGGCACATTTGATCCCGTGCATTACGGCCACCTGCGCCCGGCGCTGGAAGTCATGGAAGCACTGGCGCCGGCTGAAGTTGCCTTTATTCCCAATGCCTGCCCGCCGCATCGTGATACTCCCGGTGCATCATCGCAGCAGCGTTTACGGATGCTGGAGGCCGCGGTAGCAGGGCAGTCCGGCTTCTATGTGGACAGGCGCGAACTTGACCGCGAAGGGACTTCCTGGACGGTGGATACCCTGGCGTCGCTGCGCGAGGAGTATCCCGGGCGGTCACTGTGCCTGATGCTGGGTACGGATGCTTTTGCCGGTCTGCCCGGGTGGCATCGCTGGCGTGATTTGCTCTCCCTGGCGCACCTGGTGGTGATGCAGCGGCCGGGCTGGACCCTGCCGGAGAATCGTGACCTGGAGCGCCTTCTGGGCCGGTATCGAGCCGGGGACGCCGGGGAGCTCCAGCAACAGCCGGCCGGGCGAATCTGGCTGCAAAATGTAACGGCACTGGACATTTCGGCTACCCGCATTCGTGCACTGGCCGCGGGGGGCCGGGATTTGCGTTTTCTACTCCCCGAAGGGGTGCGCGAAATTATCTGTAACGAGGGTTTATATGGCGACACAACAAGGCCAGATGAGTGTTGAAGAACTCCAGACGCTGGTAGTGAATGCGCTGGAAGACATGAAAGGCGTTGATCTGCGGGTCATGGACGTGCGTGAAATGACCACGGTCACGGATGTCATGGTAGTGGTCAGCGGCAACTCGGCACGCCATGTGCGCTCGCTTGCCGAGGAGCTGGTCACGCAGGTCAAGGCCGCCGGTATTCAGCCGCTGGGCGTGGAAGGCGAGGATCAGGGCGAGTGGGTGTTAGTGGACCTGGCTGATGTGGTGGTGCATGTCATGCGTCCGCAGGTGCGCGAGTTCTATAACATAGAAAAACTCTGGAGCGTGGCCGACGAAGCCCGTGGCGCGGGGGGTGGCGCGCCGCCACAGCCCTGATGAAGTGCCATCTTCTCGCCGTGGGCCGGCGTATGCCTGACTGGGTGGCGGCCGGCTATGAGGAATATGCCCGTCGTCTGGGAGGGCAGGTGCGCCTGCAACTGCACGAGATTGCGCCGCACCGGCGCAGTTCGCGTGACTCTGCCGAACGCGCCATGCAAATTGAGAGCGAACGACTGCTGGCTGCGGTGCCTGAGGGGACACGGGTTGTTGCGCTGGATGAGCGCGGTGCGGCCTGGAACACGCGTGAGCTGGCGGACAGGCTGGCGCAGTGGCTTGGCTCGGGGCAGGATATGACCTTGCTGGTGGGCGGGGCTGACGGCCTGGCGCCGGCCTGCCTTGAGGCGGCCGAAGTGAAGTGGTCGTTGTCGCCGTTGACCCTGCCGCACGGACTGGTGCGGGTGGTGGTGGCAGAACAACTCTACCGGGCCTGGTCGTTGTTGAATAATCATCCCTACCACCGGGCCTGAGGTCATGTGCATGATTACCGAGCCCGTGATTCTGGCTTCAGCCTCGCCGCGTCGTGCCGAGCTGCTGCGCCAGATTGACGTGACGTTTGAGGTGCGGCCTTCCGATATTGATGAAACCCCCTTGCCGGGCGAGCCTCCGGCTGACTACGTGCAACGCATGGCGCTGGAGAAGGCGCGCGCGGTAGATGTGCCCGGGCGGGTGGTGATTGGTGCGGATACTTCCGTGGTGCTGGGCGATCAGATTATGGGCAAGCCGGAGAATCGTGAGGCGGGCCTGGAGATGCTGGCCCGGCTGTCGGGGCGAACCCATCGTGTGTTCAGTGCGGTTGCGGCGAGTCACCAGGACAGTACGCGGGTGGCGCTGAGCCTCAGCAGGGTGCGGTTTCGGGTGATATCTCCGGCCGAGGCGGTCGCCTATTGGGAAAGTGGCGAGCCCTGCGACAAGGCAGGTGGTTATGCTATTCAGGGCCGGGGCGCGGTGTTTGTGGCACGCTTGTGTGGCAGCTATTCCGGGGTGATGGGTTTGCCATTGTGCGAAACCGCTCGCTTGCTGGAGGAGGTGAGGCATGAGTGAAGAGATTCTTGCCAACGTCAGTGCCGAGGAGACTCGTGTCGCACTGGTCGAGGACGGCGTGCTCCAGGAAGTGTTGATTGAGCGGGCCGGCGCCCGTGGCATTGTCGGCAACATCTACAGCGGACGGGTACAACGGGTTCTGCCCGGGATGCAGTCGGCTTTCGTGGATATTGGTCTTGAACGCAGCGGGTTTTTGCATGTTGCTGACATGGTCGAAAGTCGACAGGAAGACAGCGACGCGGCCGGGAACAACGGTGAATCCGGCAGGGATCGCAATTGCGCCCGTATCGAAATGCTGTTGCGCGAGGGGCAGGATGTACTGGTCCAGGTCAGCAAGGATGCCCTGGGCACCAAGGGCGCCCGCCTGACTACCCGTATTACCCTGCCTTCGCGCTACCTGGTGCTGATGCCCGGGCTCGAGCGGCTCGGGATTTCAACCCGCATTGCCGATGAAGCTGAACGTGAACGACTGTCGGCGATGGCGGATGAATTGCGCTGTGAGGCGCTGGATGCCGGCTTTATCGTGCGCACCGCCGGCGAAGGCGCCAGTCGCGAATCGCTGCTGCGCGATATGGATTTTTTGTGCACGCTGTGGCGCTCTATTCTGGAGCGCGCCCGCGAGACCTCGCCTGGTACCCTGATTCACGGCGATCTGCCACTGGTGATGCGGATATTGCGAGATCTTCTGGATACCCGGGTGGAGCGGGTGCGCATTGATTCGCGCGAGAGCTGGGAACAGGTGCAGGCTTTTGTTCAGCGCTTTATCCCGCAGACCCCCGCACGCATAGAACATTACAATGATCATCGGCCTATCTTTGACCTGTACGGGGTAGAAGATGAAATCCAGCGTGCCCTGCGGCGGCGGGTGGAGCTGAAATCCGGTGGCTATCTGGTGATCGACCAGACTGAATCCATGACCACGATCGACGTGAATACCGGTGGTTTCGTGGGCCATCGCAATTTCGAGGAAACCATCTGCAAGACCAACCTGGAGGCTGCGCGGGTCATTGCCCGTCAGCTCCGGTTGCGTAACCTGGGCGGTATCATCATTGTCGATTTCATCGACATGACGCAGGAAGAACATCGACGCCAGGTGCTGCGGGTGTTGAGCCAGGCGGTGGAAAAAGACCTTGCCCGGGTGAGTGTGGGTGAACTGTCTCCGCTGGGTCTGGTTGAGATGACCCGCAAGCGTACCCGCGAGAGTCTGGAACAACTGCTGTGTGAACCTTGTCCTACCTGTGGTGGGCGTGGGCACGTAAAAACCGCCCAGACCGTGTGTCTGGATATCCAGCGAGAGATCCTGCGTGAGGCCCGCCAGAGTGAAGCCAGTGGTTTCCTGGTGCTGGCTTCCGCCACTGTGATCGAACGGCTACTGGATGAAGACGCCTCAACGCTGGCCGGACTTGAGGCTACGCTTGGGCGTCCGGTCCGGCTGCAGGCGCAGGATATGTATCATAACGAGCAGTTTGATGTTGTAGTGGTCTAGTCGGCGCTGTGCTGGCAGCACCGATCACTGAGCGCGGGGCCCCACATGTATCGTCTTGTTCGCCGATTTCGCACCGCTGTCCTGGTTACGCTGGCGATATTTATCGTGCTGGCCGCGGTGCTGGTGTCCGTGTTCCGGGTGCTGGC
>SLRW01000055.1 GCA_007130745.1 Gammaproteobacteria bacterium | reverse complement strand
TCCAGGCTGGTCATGGCGCCATGGGTGCTGAGGAATATCTTGCCCGCACCCAGCGCGTCCTCGAAGCCGGCGCGGCGCAGCCGATCCATCACCGGCCCCTTGACCTCAGCCAGGTGCAGGGTCACGCCGGCATCCGCCAGCGCCTCAGCCAGCGCGGTCAGCGTTTCCAGGGCACTGGCATCAATATCGTTGACCGCGCTGCACACCAGCACCACATGTTCCAGTTCCGCACGCGCCGCCACTTCGGCCAGCAGGCGATCCTCCAGCCAGCGAGTGTTGGCAAAATACAGGCTTTCATCCATCCGCACCGCCAATACCCGGCGACTCGTGCGCACCTCGTGACGCAGGATGTTGCGGTAATGCTCAGTGCCGGCGACCTGTCCCACCACGGCAATATGCGGGCGACTGCTGCGCCACACGAACATCAGCAGCGACAGCAACACCCCGGCGACAATGCCAATCTCAATGCCCAGCGCCAGTACAATCACCAGCGTGACCAGCATGCAAACGCCATCCGCCCGGCTGAAACGCCACACCGAAAGCATTGACCTGGGATCAATCAACGTCATCGCCGCCAGCACAATGATTGCCGCCAGCGCACTCAACGGCAACAACGCCAGCAATGGCGAGAACAGCAACAGCACCAGGGCAATCCCCCCGGCCGTGATCACGCCGGTCAGGGGGGTGGCCGCGCCGGCCTGAAAAGCCAGCGCCGACCGCGACAGCCCGCCGGCCACCGGGAACCCCCCGGAAAAGCCCGCCGCCAGGTTGGCTGCGCCCGTCCCCATCAATTCGCGATCCGGCTCTACCCGACTTCGCCGGCGGGCGGCCAGCGCCTGGGCCACGCTCACGCTTTCCACAAACCCCACCAGGGCGATAAGCGCAGCCCCCGGCAGCAGCTGGCGCCAGAGCGCCGCATCGGCTGACGGCCACGCCAGCACCGGCAATCCTTCCGGCACCGTACCCACCAGCGCCACACCGGCAAACCAGCCGGTGGCCAGCCACGCCGCCAGCACCAGCACAATCAGAGGCGCCAGTTGCACTATCAGCACCGCCAGGGTTTCCGGCAGGCCCATCCGTGCGAACAGCCGCACCCCGAAACCTCGCAGTAACAACAGCGCGGCCACACTGCCCAGACCAATCAGCAAGGTCGGCAGATGTGCCTCATTCAGGCCGCCGATCATCCCCAGCACCCGCTCATAGGGCTCACCCCGCGCCGCAGGCAACCCGAGCAGGGGCGGAATCTGGCTGAGAATAATCAGGATCGCAGCAGCGGCAAGAAAACCGTTGAGCACAGGGTGACTGATAAAGCGGACAATCAGGCCCAGCCGCAGCATGGCCATGCCCACCAGCAGGGCGCCCACCAGTATCGCCAGCATGGCCGCGGCAGTCAGGCGCAGCTGCTCATCAGCCAGTTCCAGACTACCCAGCACCGCCGCCGTCATCAGCGACACCACGGCCACCGGCCCCACACTCAGGGTCGGACTGGAACCAAACAGGGCATAGGCGAGTAGCGGCAGCAGCGCCGCATAAAGCCCGGTGTGGGGAGGCAATCCGGCGAGCATGGCATAGGCCACTGCCTGTGGCACCATCATCACGGTCACCAGCAGGCCGGCCACCAGATCTTTAGGCAGGTCGGTACGGCGGTAGGCAGAAATCCAGACCAGAGCAGGCAACCAGGCTATCCAGCGATTCAACACGCAGCTCCTTTCACCCGGGCCTGTACCGACAACCCGAACTCAATCTTCCGTAAGCAACTCACCCAGCCCGGCTTCACGCAGGGCGCCGTTGACCAGTTCATGCACCTGACCGGCATCTTCCAGCTTGAGTGCACCTTCCAGCAACGCCGCTGCGCGCGCCTGACTGAAGCTGCGAATCACCCACTTGATGCGCGGGATCACCGGTCCGGAAATACTCAGCCCTCGCGCGCCCATACCCAGCAATAACAGCGCGCCGCCGGGACTCCCGGCCATTTCCCCGCACACCGTAATGGGGCAATCTTCCGCTACCACCCGGCTGACCACCTGGTGCACTGCCTGGATCACCGCCGGGTGCAAGGGATCATACAGATCCGCCACCCGCGGATTGTTGCGATCCACCGCCAGCAGATACTGGGTCAGATCGTTGGTGCCCACGGCAATAAAATCCAGCCGGTGCGCCAGTATGCCCGCCATGTAGATGCCCGAAGGCACCTCGATCATGGCACCGACAGGCGGCTTTTTCGCCGGCGCCTCACCGTGTTCCTCCAGTTCGCGCCAGGCCCGGTCAATCAGCTCCAGCGACTCATCCACTTCCCCCACCGTGGTCACCATGGGCAACATAATGCGCAGGTTATCCAGCCCGGCGCCGGCACGCAGCAGCGCGCGCAGTTGGGTCAAGAAGATTTCCGGATGGTCCAGGGTGACGCGAATACCGCGCCAGCCCAGAAAAGGATTGTCTTCCTCAATAGGGAAGTACGACAAAGGCTTGTCACCACCGATGTCCAGCGTTCGCATGGTCACCGGTCGTGGTGCCAGCGCCTCCAGCACCCGGCGATAAATTTCATGTTGCACATCCTCGCCGGGGAAGGACTCGCGCACCATGAAGGTGAATTCGGTGCGATAAAGCCCGATCCCTTCCGCGCCCTGCGCCAGCGCCGGCGCAATATCCGAATAAAAACCGGTATTGGCATACAAGCACACACGGTGGCCATCGGTAGTCTCTGCGGGCTGATCCCGCAGACCGGCAAGCTGTTCGGCCAGTGCCTCGTCCTGTTCCACCAGCCGCTGAAACTCATCGACAATCGTCGGCGAGGGCCGGATAAAGACCCGCCCACGATAGCCATCCACGACCATCGCCGCAGCTTCCAGATGCTCCAGGGGCAAACTGCCGACGCCCATCACCGCCGGCACACCGAGCGCACGGGCCAGCACCGCAGTATGCGAATAAACCGACCCCTTCAGACAGACAATGCCGGCAAGCTTTTCCACCGGCACTTCGGCGATACGCGCCACACTGACTTCCTCGCCAACAAGAATGCAGTTGTCGGGATAGTCACGTTGCACCTGGGCTTCTGCCTGCAAAGACGCCAAAATGCGACGGCCAATACCGCGGATATCCTCGGCGCGGGCGCGCAGGTAGCGATCACGCATTTTCTCGAATACCTGCGACTGTTCCAGCACGGTATCGCGCAATGCGGCCGGCGCCCATTGCCCGGCATGAATACGCCGCACCGTATCCTTGATCAGGCTGCCCTCATCGAGCAGCATCATGTAGGCATCAAACACCGCCTGGGCATCAGGCGGCAATGCCGCCGCCATGCGATCCCGATTCTCGCCAAGCGTTTTGCGCACTTCGGCAACGGCCGCCCTGAATACCTTTTCCTCCTCTCCGGCATCGCTGTTATCACGATCCGGCACCGCCAGCAGGTCTGATGCCACCGAAGCCAGCGTCACCGTCCCGATGGCGACCCCCGGCGCACCACGCTGCCCCCGGATAAAGGTGTCGCTCTGCGCGCGCTCTTCCAGCAGCCGGTTAATGGTGCTGCCGGTACTGACCTCGGCAATCGCCCCGGCCAGCTGGGCGGCCACCGTCACCAGAAAGGCCACCTCATCCCTGTCAAACACACGGTCATTGGTCTGCTGCACCACCAGCACACCCATCACCTTGCGGTAATGAATCACCGGCACTCCGAGGAAAGCCTCGTAGGGCTCTTCGCCCATTTCGGGAAAATAGCGGAAACGTGGATGCTTCGAAGCGGCTTCCAGATTGACCGGTTCCTGCATCTCGCCGACAAGACCGACAATCCCTTCGCCAATAGCCAGTCGGGCCTCACCGACCGAGTCCGGATTAAGACCATCGGTGGCCATCAACACATAGTCGCCATCGTCATCAGAGGCCAGGTAAACCGAGCACACATCGACCTGCATCGCTTCCTTGACGCGGGTGACGATAATGGAGAGCGCTTCCTCCAGATTACCGGCGGCGCTGACCTCCTGGACGATCTGACGCAGGGTATAAAGCATCACTTCAGGCAATTCCTGTACAGGAACGATTCGCCACAGAGGATCCCGGGGCGAAACCGGCTAAAACCATGCCCCAAGCATAGCACCCGACAGGATAGGCGAATACGATGAGCTGACCTGCGTTGTTCAGCCCCGGCGACGGTAAGCCCACCACCCCATCAGGACCACGACCACTAACACAGACGCTGCCAGCAGGCTCTGAGCGGGCATGGCTTCAACAGAAAAACCGACCCCCATGCCGGCAAACACCCAGGCCGGGCTCCAGATCATGATCGCGAGGGAATTAAGCGCCATAAACCGCGACACTGGCATCCGGCTGGTGCCTGCCAGCGCCGGCATCAGTGAGCGGAATGGTTTGCTGAAGCGCCCCAGCACCAGACCGGTGGCGCCATGCCGATCAAACAAATAGCGGCTGCGCCGGACCGCAGCGGGATAGTTGCGCAGGGGCCAGGCTTCCCAGACCCGGTCACCATAGCGACGACCAAGCCAGAAACTGAAACTGCTGCCGGCAATCGCCCCCAGGGTGCCACCAATCAGCACCGGCCACAGCGATATCACTTCCATAGCCACCAGGCTGCCGACAAACAGCAAAACGGCAACCGCTGGAATGAAATAACCCAGCATCAGAATGGACTCCAGAAACACCACGGCAAACAAGATCACACCGATCTGGACGTCATCCGTAACCATTGGCTGTTCAATCAGCTCCAGGGTTGTACCGTCGAACATGGTGCGAGCATCCGTGTCAGTGTCAGGAAAAACAGCCCAGTTCATCGCCCCCGGGCCAGCAACCCGGAATAATTGTCAAGCAGAACAAAGGGCGCTAGACTCCAGATGATAATTACAAGTATACCCGGGTTATGCCAGAATAATGATACCGGCCCGGCTCGTGTTCCCTGACCCGGAAAGCCACACCCCTGAAACCCTAAGCTCAAACCCGGACCAGGACGCTATACCAATGGCCAACCCAAACCCAGTAAAACAGGAAGAACTCGACCAGCGCACCATGCCGGTGCAGGCCCGCAGCATGCGGCGGGTGGATACCATTCTCAGTACGGCTGCGGAACTGATCGCCGAAGTCGGCGTGGATGCGGCTTCCACATCCGAAATTGCCCGCCGCGCGGATATTTCGCTGGCCTCGCTTTACCGCTATTTCCCCAACAAAACCTCGGTAATCAAGGCAGTGGCCGAACGCCAGCTAACGCGCCTTGAGCCGGTTTACGAAAACTTTCTGGGTGATTTCGACCTTGACCGGGGGCTGGAACAGCTGATCGACGAGTTGTATGCCTTTTACCGCAGCGAGCCGGGATACGTGCAGATGTGGTCGGGCATGCAGGCCATCCCCGAACTGGCTCACATGGACATGGACGACTTCCTTTACCACGCCGGGCGCATACGCAACCGTGTGCTGGAAATACTGCCGCATGCCGATGCCGATGAAATCGATGCCATTGTCATGATGGTGTCACGCACCATAGGCTCGCTGATACGTCACGCCATGGTTATGGACGATACCAGTGCACGCAATATGTTGCAGGAGGCAAAATCCATGCTCAAGCTGTATGTGAGAACGCGCCTGGAAGAACTGGAAAGTCGCTGAACCTTACTCGTACGTCGACTGTTCCCATTCTCGCAAGGCCTCAGCGTGGGCAGATGCCGAATATGACCTGACAGCATCCGCCAGGGCCTCTCCCTGCTCCAGCACTCTGGTGGCGCTGGGGGCATCTTCAACCCCCAGCGCCACCGACTCCTCCGCAGCCGCTTCGGTCCAGCGCATCAAAAGGCCCCACAATGCATCGGCTTCGCCATGCTTCTCAAGCGCGACGGCCTGACCTCGCAACAGATCGGCAAGTGCATGCCCGGCTTGCAGTCGTTGTTTTCTGAGTGCTTCCTGGTCCACTCATTTGCTCCGCGGTTGGTCCGGGCCAATCCGGACTGATGTATATCAAGACGATGATCGCCCTTATGGTCCATAATCGGGTTTAGAATAGTCCAGCATAACAACCGTGGAGAGCCAACTGTGTATCGCAATATCCTGATGGCCTACGACGGCACCGGTGAAGGCACTGAAGTCATCAGACAGGGCGGCAAGCTCGCCCGCATGTGCCAGGCAGAAGTATTTCTTCTTGCCGTGCTCGCCACTGATCCAGGCAACCCGCCGGATGAGGCTACGCGAGAAAAAGCCGCCAGGATTGTCCGCGAGGGTGTCGCCGAGCTGGAGTCCATGGGCCTTGCCAGCCGCGGCGGCGTTGAAATCGGGGAGCCGGTTGAACGTATTATAAGTACCGCGCGTGAGAATCGGCATGACCTGATCATCGTCGGCCACCGGCGCATGAGCCGCCTGGCGCGGTGGTGGCGGGGCTCCACCGGCGCCAGCCTGGTTGCCGAAGCGCCCTGTAGCGTGCTCGTCACCGTAGGCCCGCAATCGCCGGCCAACCCAAACTGAGCTGCCGAACCTGATTGCAAGCAACCGGCCCGAACAGGAGAGTCATTCGCAATGAGCCGAACCAACCGAATTCTTGCCGCCACCGACTTTAGCGAGCGCGCCGAAGCTGCCGTCAGCCGCGCGGCCATGCTGGCCGCCGACAATAACGCCACGCTGGAATTACTCCATGTCATATACGACCTGCCCCTTACCCGGGCCAGCCGGGTGCTGGCAACCCTGCCTGACGGGCTGGAAAACCAGATCATGAAGCCCGTCAGCGAGCACCTTGAAAAACTCGCAGGCGACCTGCGCAAGCGCCACGGCATCAGCGTGGAAACCAGCATTGTCACCGGCCGGCCGGCTGCGGCCATTGCCGAACACACCGACGACAGCAGCTCCACCCCCGACCTGATTGTGATTGGCCCGCACCGCAAAGCTATGCTGCGCAACGCCATCATGGGCACTACGGCCCAGAATCTGGTGCGCACCGCGCCGTGCAACACCCTGGTAGTCAAGAATAAACCCAAAACCGAATACCAGCGGGTGCTGGTGCCGGTGGACTTTTCCGACCACGCTCGCCAGGCGGTGATCGAAGCCCTCAATATTGCGCCAAAGGCCAACATTCATATTGAACATGTGTTTGAAGTCCCCTACGAGCACTATGCGCTTTACGGTGCTATTGCCGAGGATGCCGCCGAAAGCGTGCGCAGTGCTGCGGAACAACAGGCACGCGAGGACATGGACGCCTTCATGGAACGGCTGGCCCCTGAAATCGGTGAGCGCAAGGTACAGGCGGAAGTGCATCCGGGCTATCCCGCAGCAGACATTGATCGCCGTGCGGAAGAACTGGATGCCGAACTGATTGTAATGGGTGCTTTCGGCCAGTCGGATATCACTTACGCCTTGCTTGGCAGTGTCACTGTCAGCGTCATGCTCAACACCCCCCGGGATCTACTCGCTATCCGCGCCTGATCCCGGGACCAAAGCACCAGGGCGACCCCGCCCCTCTCCCCGGGGCCGCCCTGCTTGAACCCGGAAGCACGAACTGCGAATATCCGCTTCATCCACTTGCCCTGAAAACAGGCGGTCACATGGACAGGATTCGAACGGCAGTCATCGGTGTCGGCTATCTTGGCCGTTTCCATGCCCAGAAATATGCCGACCTTCCGGAGGCTGAGCTGGTCGCCGTGGTGGATGTGGACAAACGCCAACGCGACAATGTCGCCAGCGAACTGGATGTTCCCGGGCGCGACGATTATCACGGTCTCGAGAAGGAAGTTGATGCCGTCAGCATTGTGGTGCCCACACGCTTCCACCATGAAGTCGCCCGTCACTTCCTCGACCACGGCGTACATGTATTGCTGGAAAAACCGGTGACCACCACGGTTGAAGAGGCCCGTGAACTGATTAACCTGGCCGCAAAACGGGGTGCACTGCTGCAGGTAGGGCATCTTGAGCGTTTCAATGCCGCCTACCGAGAACTGGAAAAGGCCATCCACGACCCCATGTTCATCGAATCCCACCGGCTGGCTCCCTTCAAGCCACGCGGCACCGATGTAAGTGTGGTGCTGGATTTGATGATCCATGATATCGACATCATCCAGAGCCTGGTCCGCTCGCCGCTTGAGAAAGTCGACGCCAGCGGCGTGGGTGTACTGACCAGCGAGATCGATATTGCCAACGTGCGTCTGGGCTTTGCCAATGGCTGCGTGGCCAATGTCACCGCCAGCCGCGTGAGCCTCAAAAGCGAGCGCAAGATGCGTTTCTTCCAGCGCGACACCTATGTCTCGGTCGATTTCCAGGAGCGCAACCTGGCCATTTTCCGCAAGGGTGAGGGAGAGATGTACCCCGGCGTACCCAATATCGCCAGCACCCAGTACAGCATGGATCAGCAGGATCCGCTACGCGAGGAAATTGCCGCTTTCCTCGGCAGCGTACGGGACAATACCACCCCGCTGGTCACCGGCGAGGATGGTCTGCGCGCACTGGAAACCGCCATCCGCATTGGCGATCT
>SLRW01000053.1 GCA_007130745.1 Gammaproteobacteria bacterium | reverse complement strand
TCGCGGGCGCCATCAAGCACCATCTGCAATACCCGGCGAGTGTCACTTTCCGCCGACAGAGACACACCAATGCGATTAAGTCGCTCAATACGTGAGGCGACCTCAATGGCGGCCTTGTCATGCATCCTGGCTCTCCCTGCCGACGCTCCGGGGCTTATTCAACAGCGGCGC
The DNA here is from genome assembly GCA_007130745.1 of Gammaproteobacteria bacterium. GTDB lineage: Bacteria > Pseudomonadota > Gammaproteobacteria > UBA5335 > SLRW01 > SLRW01. The sequence goes on along the minus strand of SLRW01000053.1, from coordinate 8,315 downwards.
CGGCCTGGCTACCGTTGTCGAGCGGGCCATTGCGATAATGCACCAGCTTCCAGTAGCCGAATATATTCGCACGATAAACACCAATTCTGGGGCAATCCGGCTCATCCGGCAATGCATCAAGCGCCATGTCGGGATGGAAGCCGAGCATGCGCGACAAGGGCTTGAGCATCCGCTCAAGCCCACGCAGTAGCGGATGACGCGAAGCAAAATGGTTGATGATTACGATATCTCCGTCCGGCACACAGACCCGACGCATCTCGGCCATCAGCCGGTCGGGGTTGGGGACCACGGAGGCCACGTACATAGCAACCACGGCATCAAAACTGTTGTCCTCGAATTCCAGTTGTTCGGCGTCCATCTCCAGCAGGGCCTCGACATTTTCGAGTTTCTGCTCGCCGACCTTGTCGCGGGCCTTGTCCAGCATTTCGGGCGAAATATCAATTCCGGTGACCCGCGCATCCTCGCGATACAGTGGCAATGACAGGCCAGTACCCACCCCCACCTCAAGCACACGCTGGTCGGGACGCTTATTGACGGTGTCCACCGCCATCCGCCGCCCCGGATGGAATACAGGACCAAATACCATATCGTAGTGGCCGGCATAGCGGCGGTAAGTCCTGCGTATCGCAGCCAGATCCATTTCTGTGACCCTTTCCCCTGATGTGGTAAGCCGTTGCTGTGGACATGATCGCACAGAAGGTTATTCAGCGCCCCCGGCCCGGCATACAGGCGCCTGCCCAAGCCTGCGGTGTAGGTGAGCAAGATTAACTGTCATCGGCATCCACGGCAAACCGCATCCATCTCTGCGTCACCCGCGCCCGACATTGCCCCGTCGGCACCGTATCAGGTTATGCTGCGCCGCATGAACCGCGAAGACCTGTATTTCTCCTCTCTGGACGAGCCCTTGCGTGAAGACGTTCGGTTACTCGGCCAGTTGCTCGGCGAACTGCTGCGCGAACAGGGTGGCGAGGAACTGTTCGCGCAGGTCGAGAAGGCCCGGCAGGCCGCCATCACCCGGCGTGAAGGCGAGCCGGCGCAGGCCCGCGATGCTGAAACCGCACTGTATGAACAACTTGCCGGTATGCCACCGGCACAATCCACCGACCTGATTCACGCCTTTGGCACCTATTTCCAGCTGGTCAATATTGCTGAAAAAGTTCAGCGCATCCGGCGCGCCCGGGATTACGCGCGTAATAGCAGCGAGGCCCAGCCTGAAAGCCTGGAAGCCGCGGCCAGACAACTCGCCGATGCCGGACTCAGCCTCGATGATGTGCGCGATTTGCTGTCAAGAATGGACATTTCGCCGGTATTTACCGCTCACCCCACCCAGGCCACCCGGCGAACCATTCTGGAAAAGCACCTGCGCATCGCCCTGCGCCTGATTGAACGCATGGACCCGGGCTCCACGCCCGCCGAGCAGCGCAGTTGCCTGGCACGGATACGCGGTGAACTCACCGCCGCCTGGCAGACCGAGGCCCATCCCCACGAAGGGCGCACCGTGGTTGATGAAGTCGATTACGTGCTGTTTTACCTGCTGGAGGTCATTTATCGGGTCATCCCGCCTTTCTACGAAAGCCTCCAGGCCGCACTGGAAAGCGCCTGGGGCGAACAGGCGCATGCTCCGATTCTGCCCCGGGTGATTCGTTTTGCTTCCTGGGTGGGTGGCGACATGGATGGCAACCCCAATGTCACGGCGCAGACCGTGCGCGCGACGCTGGAACAACAACGCCGGGCGGTACTAAAACGCTATCGCAGGGAACTTGACGATCTGTACGAGCAGCTCAGCCAGTCCCTGTCGCGGGTCAGCGTGAGCGAGGCAGTATCGGCCCGTATTCGGGAATACGAAACCCGGTTTGCTCCAGTCTTGCAAGAGATTCCGCCGCGTCATCGCAACATGCCCTATCGCATCCTGCTGCGACTCATGAATGCCCGCCTCGCAGAATCCGTGAATGAGACCGAACAGGCTTATCGGCGGCCGCAGGCACTGCTCGATGATCTTCAATTGATGGCTGACAGCCTCGCCGCCAATCGCGGCCAGAATGCCGGGCTGTTCGCAGTGAACCGTCTGATGACGCGTGTGCGCACCTTTGGCTTTCATCTGGCCACGCTGGATATACGCCAGCACGCCGAGGTCCACCGCCAGGTGGCCGGCGAACTTCTGGGAATTGAGGACTGGGAGCAAAAACAACCTGAATGGCGCGCCGAACGACTGCGTGAGGCCCTGACACAGCCCGTGCCTACCCCGGAAAACACACGCAGTGAACGCGCACAGCAAACACTGGCGGTATTTGAGGCCATTGCGGAAGGCCGTTTGCGCCACGGAAATGAAGCCTTCGGCCCCTGCATCGTGAGCATGACGCGCGAGGTGGACGATGTGCTTGCCGTACTGTATCTCGCTCGCTGCGCCGGTCTGACCACAGACCAGGACGAAGTCCCGCTGGACGTCGTCCCCCTGCTGGAAACCCCTGAAGACCTGGCCGCCGGACCCCGTATTCTCGAAGCCCTGCTGGCGGACAAGAACTATAGCCGCCACCTGCAATGTCGCGACAATCTGCAAATGGTGATGGTTGGCTATTCAGACAGCAACAAGAGTGGCGGCCTGGTCGGTTCCCGCTGGGCCGTCCAAACGACCCAGCAACAGCTGGCCGCCATCGCCGGCGAGTCCGGCGTGGGCCTGGAGATATTCCATGGCCGGGGCGGCACCGCCAGCCGCGGTGGCACCAAGGTTCACGGCGCGATACTGGCCGCGCCGCCAGAGGCTGTGCAGGGACGGTTCCGGGTCACCGAGCAGGGCGAAATCATCGATGCCAACTATGGGTTGCGCCCCATTGCCCTTCGCACCATGGAGCAGATGACCAGTGGCGTGTTGCTGGCCAGCGCCCCGGGGGTCATCACGCGCGACGTAAGCGAACACTGGTCACACATAATGCAAACCATCGCCGACACCGCGCGAGACAGCTTTCGTGGACTGGTCTATCAGGACCCCCGCTTTCACGGCTACTTTCGCCAGGCCACGCCCATTGATGTCATTGAGCGCATGCGTATCGGTTCAAGGCCCCCGTCGCGACACAAAGGCGGCCGAATCGAGGACTTGCGCGCCATCCCCTGGGTTTTCGCCTGGACCCAGAGCCGTCATCTGATCACCGGTTGGTACGGCCTGGGCACTGGATTAACCGCTGCGATAGAAGAATTCGGTCTTGAACCCGTGCGTGAGATGGCCGGCCAGTGGCCGTTCCTGAGCAACCTGCTGGATGACGCCGAAATGGTGCTGGCCAAAACCGACATGAATATCGCCAGACGCTATGCCGGGCTGGCCGAGGAGCCGGCGCATTCGCTGTTCAAGATCATCCAGGCGGAATACGAGCGCACTCATGCGCTTATCCTGGAACTCAAGGGCATTGATACGCTACTCGACCGGGATCCGAACCTGCAACGCTCCATCCGCCTGCGCAACCCTTATGTCGACCCGCTGAGCCTGTTGCAGATCGAACTGCTGGCACGCTGGCGCGCTTCCGGCGGCAAGGATGGCGCCCTGCTCCAGGCCCTGATCCAGTCGGTACTGGCGATTGCCCACGGCCTGCAGAACACCGGCTAGGCCGGTCTGTTTGATCAGACATGCGGCGCCGAAGGTTCGCGCCAGGCCACCAGGGCCAGCGCAATAGCGCAGGTGGCAAGATACAGCGAGGATGACAACGTGTGCAGGGTATCGAAACGGGCCGAGCCCTGCGCGGCCTCCATCAACGGCCTCACGCCCACTTCACCAGCCAGACTCAGCATCAGGGCCAGCACAATCAGCGCCGTGCTCCAGCGCCGCAACAGGGCGCGACCATGCAGGGCATACTCGAAGACCAGCAACAACAAAAGACAGGCCACACTCAGCCAGGCGATGGCGGTAAACAGCTCGCCGGCCAGCACCCCGGCCAGCTGCCGATCGTCCAGGGTAGCAAACAGCATGGGGGCGACCACAAAACCGGCGGTCCACAGGGCGCCGGCCCACAGCGCCAGCACAATACGACGTCCGGCCAGGGCGGCCGACATCAACGCAGCCCGTCAGCGGGGCCGGGGTTATTCGTAGCGCACTTCGAGGAGTTCATACTCACGCTGGCCGCCCGGTGTTTCCACCGTGACTTCCTGGCCTTCTTCCTTGCCGATCAGGGCACGGGCAATAGGAGAATTCACCGAGACCAGACCCTGCTTGATATCGGCCTCGTCCTCACCCACGATACGGTAGCTCACTTCCTTGTCTTCGCCGAGATCGAGCAGATCGACGGTGGCACCAAAAACCACCCGGCCACCGCCGTCAATCTCGCGCACATCAATAATCTGGGCATTGGACAGCTTGCCTTCGATATCGGCAATGCGCGCCTCGATAAAGCCCTGCTCCTCACGCGCGGCGTGATACTCGGCGTTTTCCTTGAGATCGCCGTGCTCACGCGCCTCGGCGATGGCATTGATCACCCGCGGACGCTCCTCCTGCTTGAGCCGGCGCAGTTCTTCACGAAGCTTTTCAGCCCCGACAACGGTAATCGGCACCCTGCTATTCATGGCTCGAGCTCCCTGTGAAGGTCCTGCAACCGGTGTACTTCCACCGAGTCAAGATAATCCAGCGCCATCGTGCTGGCCCGGGCACCGGCAATGGTCGTGTAATAGGCAACCTTGTGCTGCAGCGCCGCGCGGCGGATCGATCGCGACTCCTCAATCGCTTTCTTGCCCTCGGTAGTGTTCACGATCAGGGTAATCTCGTCGTTCTTGATCATATCCACGATATGCGGGCGTCCCTCGGTAACCTTGTGGACCGCCTTGCAGGCCACGCCGGCTGCTTCCAGAACCTCGGCAGTGCCTTTGGTCGCCACCAGTTCAAAGCCGCGCTCAAGGAGCACCCGGCCCAATTCCACCGCCGCCGGCTTGTCCGGGTCACGCACACTGAGCAAAGCACGGCCCGTGCTACTCAGCACCACCCCGGCACCCAGCTGGGCGCGGGCAAAGGCCTCGCCGAAAGATCGGCCCACACCCATGACTTCGCCGGTGGATTTCATCTCTGGACCGAGAATGGAATCCACGCCCGGGAACTTGATAAACGGAAATACTGATTCCTTGACCGAAAAATATCCCGGATGAACCTCCCGGGTCACCCCCTGGGCCTTCAGGCCCGTCCCCACCATACACCGGGCGGCCACCTTCGCCAACGGGATACCGGTCGCCTTGGAGACAAAGGGCACGGTACGCGAGGCGCGCGGATTGACCTCAAGCACATAGATGTCTTCACCCTTGATGGCGAACTGGGTGTTCATCAAACCAATCACGCCCAGCTCGCGCGCCATTGCCGCCACCTGCGCCCGCAGTTCATCCTGAATCGCGTCAGACAGGCTGTAGGATGGAATGGAGCAGGCCGAATCCCCGGAGTGCACCCCGGCCTGTTCAATATGCTCCATAATGCCGCCGACCAGCACCCGCTCGCCGTCGCAGACACAATCCACATCCACCTCTATAGCGTCATCAAGGAAGCGATCCAGCAGCACCGGCGACTCATTGGAAACACTGACCGCATCGCGCATATAACGCTTGAGATCGGTGTCGTCGTAGACAATCTCCATGGCCCGGCCGCCCAGCACATAAGAGGGGCGAACCACCAGCGGAAAACCGAGCTCGTGGGCCAGCTCCACGGCCTCGTCTTCACTGCGGGCCGTGCAGTTGGGGGGCTGGCGCATGTTGAGCTTGTTGATCATGCCCTGGAAGCGCTCGCGGTCCTCGGCCAGGTCGATGGAATCCGGCGTGGTACCGATGATGGGAGCGCCGGCGGCTTCCAGCGCCCGGCAAAGCTTCAGCGGCGTCTGCCCGCCATACTGTACGATCACGCCGGCCGGTTTCTCCCTTTCGACAACCTCTAGCACGTCTTCCAGCGTAAGCGGCTCGAAATACAGCCGGTCGGAAGTGTCGTAATCGGTAGACACAGTCTCCGGGTTGCAGTTGACCATAATGGTCTCATAGCCATCCTCGCGCAGGGCCAGGGCGGCGTGGACGCAGCAGTAATCAAACTCTATCCCCTGGCCAATACGGTTGGGTCCGCCGCCCAGAATCATGATCTTGCGCCGGTCGGTAGGCTCGGCCTCGCATTCCTCGTCATAGGAGGAATACATGTAGGCCGTGCTGGTAGAAAACTCCGCCGCACAGGTATCCACCCGCTTGAATACCGGGCGAATACCCAGCTCATGGCGACGAGCGCGCACCTCGGCTTCTTTTTTACCCAGCAAACCGGCCAGCCGGCTGTCGGCAAAGCCCTTGCGCTTTAGCGCCTGCAGACGCGGCGCGTCCAGAGCATCCCAGCCTCCTTCAACAACCGCCTGTTCCTCAGCCACCAGATCATGCAGCTGTACCAGGAACCACGGGTCCACGGCGGTAAGCTCAAATACATCCTGCTGACTGAAACCGGCACGGAAAGCGTCAGCCATATAGAACAGGCGCCTCGCCCGCGGCGAACCCAGTTCCTGACGAATACGGGCGAGCGCTTCCTCGCCGACATACTCATCCACCACCGGATTAAGGCCGTCAGCGCCGGTTTCCAGCCCCCGCAAGGCCTTCTGCAGTGATTCCTGGAAGTTGCGCCCAATGGCCATCACTTCGCCAACCGATTTCATTTGCGTGGTGAGGCGATCATCGGCCTGGGGGAATTTCTCGAAGGTAAAGCGCGGGATTTTGGTTACAACATAATCAATGGCCGGCTCAAAAGAAGCCGGCGTGGCGCCCCCGGTGATCTCGTTGCGCAGCTCATCCAGGGTATAGCCCACCGCCAGCTTGGCCGCTACCTTGGCAATAGGAAAGCCGGTTGCCTTGGAAGCCAGCGCCGAGGAACGCGACACTCGGGGGTTCATTTCTATCACCACCAGGCGACCATCTTCGGGATTAACGGCAAACTGCACATTGGAGCCGCCGGTATCCACACCAATCTTGCGCAACACCGCAATAGAAGCGTTGCGCATAATCTGGTATTCCTTGTCGGTCAGGGTCTGCGCCGGCGCTACGGTAATGGAATCGCCGGTGTGCACGCCCATGGGGTCAAGGTTTTCAATCGAGCAGATGATGATGCAGTTGTCCGCGTGATCACGGACCACCTCCATCTCGTACTCCTTCCAGCCCAGCACCGACTCTTCAAGCAGCAGCTCATTGATGGGCGACAGATCCAGCCCCTGCTCGACAATTTCGATGAACTCCTCGCGGTTGTAGGCAATGCCGCCGCCACTGCCGCCCAGGGTAAAAGAAGGCCGGATAATGGTGGGGAAACCGATGCGCTGCTGAACTTCCAGAGCCTCATCCATGCTGTGGGCAATCTCGGCCGTGGGTGTGGCGAGCCCGATCTCACCCATGGCCACACGAAATTGCTCACGATCCTCGGCCATGTCGATGGCTGCCGGGCGCGCACCGATCATTTCCACGCCGAACTTCTCCAGCACCCCCTCGCGATTCAGATCCAGCGCACAGTTCAGCGCCGTCTGTCCGCCCATGGTGGGCAGCAACGCATCCGGGCGCTCCTTCTCAATAATCGCGGCGACAGTTTTCCAGTGAATGGGCTCGATGTAGGTCGCATCGGCCATCTCCGGGTCAGTCATGATGGTGGCCGGATTGGAGTTCACCAGGATCACCCGGTAGCCCTCCTCGCGCAGCGCCTTGCAGGCCTGGGCGCCCGAATAGTCAAATTCGCACGCCTGCCCGATCACAATCGGGCCGGCGCCGATCAGCAAAATGCTTTCTATATCACTACGCTTGGGCATCAGCGTTTCCTTAACGGCCCGAACGACGGGCCTGCATCAATTCCACGAAACGGGCAAACAGTGGGCGCACATCATGCGGACCCGGACTGGCTTCAGGATGGCCCTGGAACCCGAAAGCCGGCTGTTCACGGTGCTGTATGCCCTGCAACGAATCATCAAACAGCGAACGATGGGTGGGCCGCAGGCTCGGTGGCAAACTGTCCTCGTCTACCGCGAAACCATGATTCTGGCTGCTGATCATCACCCGACCACTCTCCAGGTCGAGTACCGGGTGATTGGCGCCGTGGTGGCCGAATTTCATTTTCAGGGTTTTCGCCCCGCAAGCCAGCGCCAACAGCTGGTGACCCAGACAGATCCCAAAGACGGGTATGCCCGCGTCCACCACCTCACGAATGGCAGTGATGGCATAAGTGCAGGGCTCGGGGTCTCCGGGCCCATTGGACAGGAACACCCCGTCCGGTGACATCGCCAGCACCTCGGCCGCGGGCGTGGTCGCCGGGACCACCTTCACTTCACAGCCATGATCGTGCAGCAGGCGCAGGATGTTGC
>SLRW01000126.1 GCA_007130745.1 Gammaproteobacteria bacterium | reverse complement strand
CTGAAATTGATGTGCGTACGAGAAGCTGGGGCGTAGATATTCTGCTGGGCTCTGAACCAAATGTTATTCCACGTCTGGGGTTGCGCTCGGTGTCCACCAAAGTGGTGACCAAACCGGAGGGAAATTTTCGCAGCGAGGAAACCGATTCAGGGGTTGCTGTGACTTTCGGGGTGGAATCGGCCGGCAGCAAACAATTTTCAGTGGATACCGGCCTCAGTTATGTCAGTGTTCAGGACGACGCCCTGGTCAGTTTTTTCAATCTTAACTATCGGCTTTCTCGTCATTTTATTATCCGGGGCGGGGTAGCGTACGATTTCTCCAATCAGGTCGAAAACCTTTATACGGGGATTGCCATCACGGATTAAACCTCCGTGCTGTACAGTGGTCCAATTGCATAATGACCCCGTTTTCATTGTTTGCCTGTTCATTAGCTATCCCCTGTGAGGCCATGTCCGAACGCGAGCCCGACAGCCTGCACCGTTTCCTGTTCGAGGATTTTCCCGTGCGTGGCGAGCTGGTGCGCCTTGATGCCACCTGGCGCGAGGTGCTTGCGCGTTATGACTATCCGCCGGCTGTGCGGGGTGTGCTGGGCGAGACCCTGGCCGCGGCAGCCTTGCTGGCGGCCACCATCAAGTTCAGCGGCCATCTCACCATCCAGCTCCACGGCGACGGCGCTCTCAGCCTGCTGGTAGTGCAATGTGACAGTGAGCTGCATCTGCGTGGCCTGGCGCGCTGGGAAGGCGAGGGCGAACAATCCGCCGAAAAGCTGCTGGGTGAAGGGCGCCTGGTAATTACCATCGAACCGGATGACGGTGGCGAGCGCTACCAGGGGATCGTGCCGGCCGCCGGCGGTTCGATTGCCGCCATCATCGGCGAATATTTCGAGCGTTCCGAGCAGTTGTCTACCCGCTTGTGGCTGGCTGCCGGCGCCCATAGCGTTGCCGGTCTGTTGCTGCAACGCCTGCCCGCTGACAGCGAGGATGCCGACGCCTGGAATCGTACCGGGCAGCTGGCCGGGACCGTTACCACTGAGGAGTTGCGCGAGCTGCCGGCCGAGCAGCTCCTGCAACGCTTGTTCCACGAAGAAACCGTGAGGCTTTTCGAGTCTCACCCGGTGAGTTTTCGTTGCGGTTGCTCGCGCGAGCGCATTGAGTCGGTGATTCAGGGTCTGGGTGTGGATGAGGCCCGCACCATCTTGCAGGAACAGGGCGCCATCCGCGTGGCTTGCGAATTCTGCAATCGCCGCTACCAACTCGACGCCGTGGATGTGGCCGCCCTGTTTGCTACCCCGGTCGCGGTACCGTCGGGAAATTCCTCAGCGCAACACTGACTTACCATTGGTAATCCTGTGCCGTTGGTCTTGCTGAAGCTGCCGTCCGGCAGTTGCTGCGCCTGTGAGCTTCCCTTGCCTGCACATTCATCCTAAAGTGTGAATATCGTTCATCCAGCGGCCGTCAAACAGGGCCTGCATAACCGGCGCAGACCGGAGAGGCCATGCCGGGGGAGGAATCCCATGCACGCGTTACGCTGTTTTCCCCTCATTACCATTCGCCAGTTGCCGTGGTTCCCGGTTCGGTTGCGCCGGAATTTTCGCCCGGGTTTCTGATGTCATGTCCCGGCTACGCAAATCCGCTATTACCCGCGCCGACCGGCTGTACCGCACCCTGCTGGAATCCACCGCCGCCATACTCTGGGAAGGCGATCCTGAAACTTTTGCATTCTCTTATGTGAGCAGCGAGTCGGAGCAGTTGCTGGGCTATGCCCCCGAGTGCTGGACACAAGACCCTGAATTCTGGGTCAATCACATCCACCCGCAAGATCGTGAATGGGTGCCACGCTACTGCGCCGAAGCCACCCGCAAGCTGCAAAAGCACATCTTTGATTACCGCATGATCGCCGCCGATGGCCGCACGGTGTGGTTGCGCGATACGGTGGATGTGCTGGCGCGTAAAGGCAAGCCGGTCAAGTTGATCGGTTCCATGGTGGATATCACCGCGATCCGTGAAACCGAAGCCTCCCTGAGTTACGTGTCGGGGTTGCAGCAGTTGCTGGTGGATCTTTCCCGCTTGCTGGTAGCCGCGCCGGAGGGAGAGGTAGAGCAACGCTTTGGTCAGGCTCTTGGCCTTGTGGGGGAGTATTGCAAGGCGGATCGGGTGTATTTGTTCAAGGTGGATATTGAACAAGCGCTGATATGGCAAGTGAACGAGTGGTGTGCGCCGGGGATGCCCCCGGAAATGCCACGCTTCCAGAACACCCCCCTGAGCGTGATACCCAACTACCGCAAGCTGCTGGAGCGCAACGAAGTGCTCCATGTTCCCTGTGTCGCCGATATGGACGAACAATGGGCGCCCGAGCGGGAATTGTTCGAGGCCGGTGATATACAGGCACTGCTGGCCATGCCCGTAGTCTGTCGTGATGGCCTGTGCGGCTTTATCGGTTTCGAGATGGTCAGTGGCCCGCGTCACTGGACCGAGCCGGAGGTCCGATTGTTGCAGGGGCTGGCCGATATGATCGGTGCCTGTGAAGAACGCGAGCGCAACAACCGCGCGCTGCGCGAAAGCGAAAGCCGTCGTGCGCGCGCCGAGGCGCTGGCCGGCATGGGCAGCTGGGAATGGGACGTGGCGGCTGATTATGTTCGTGGTTCGCCAGAGTGGTGTCGCCTGACCGGTTTTGATCGCGCGCAATTGTCTCGCGATGAAGTGGTGCGGATTTCTCATTCCGATGATCTGGCGGGGCTGGATGCCAAACTGGTGGAGATGCTCAAACAAGGCACCATGCTGGCGCTGGATCATCGGATCATCCGTCCTGACAATGGCGAGACGCGCTGGATACGGATCCATGCCGAGCCGGTGGCGCGCGATCAGCAAGGCAGAGTGACCCGGGTACAGGGGTACGCTCAGGATGTGACTGCGTGGAAGGCGGCCCAGGATGAGTCCGAGCGGCTCAATCGCGGCCTTGCCGCGACGCTGGAGAGCATCACCGATGCCTTTTACACCCTGGATCATGAATGGCGTTTTACCTACATCAATACCCAGGCCGAGAACGTGCTGCAAACTGACCGTGAGGCCTTGCTCGGGCAAGTTATCTGGGAGGCGTTTCCGGATGTTCTGCATACGGAGCTGGAGCAAAATTATCGCCGCGCCATTGCGGATAAACGGACCGCCGAGTTCGAGTTTTATTTTGGCCCCCTGAGCGCCTGGTTTGATATCCGGGCCTATCCTACCGGCGAGGGCGGGCTGGCGGTGTATTTCCGTGATGTTACCCAGCGCAAGCGGGTGGAAAAGGAAATCGAGTTCCTGGCCATGTACGACCCGGTCACCCATCTGCCCAATCGCCGCCTGCTGGAGGACCGGCTGCAACGCACGCTGACCCGGGATCAGCGCGAACAGCGGCTTTCAGCCTATCTGTTCATGGACATGGACAACTTCAAGCAACTCAACGACACCCTGGGCCACGAAATCGGCGATGAGTTGCTGGAACAGGTGGCGCGGCGCATCGAGAATTGTCTGCGCAAGAATGACACCGTTGCCCGCTTCGGCGGCGATGAGTTCGCGGTGGTGCTGGAGGGCCTGGACGCCGACGCCACAGTTGCCGCCGACCAGGCCGGCGCACACGCCAGGCGCATCCTTGACGCCCTGGCTGCCCCCTACCTGCTGGGTTCTCACCAGCGCTTTTGTACCACCAGCATTGGCGTCACCGTGATCGACGGCAATTGCGACACGGTGGATGAGGTGATGAAGCGTGCCGACATGGCCATGTACCAGGCCAAGGCACGGGGCGGCAATATCCATAGTATGTATGACCCGGCCATGCGGGATCGTATCGACCGGCGGGTAAGCCTGGAGGATGACCTGCGCGAGGCGCTGGCACGGGGCGATGTGGTGCCCTTTTATCAGCCGCAGTATGACGACAAGGGTGAGCTGGTCGGTGCCGAATCACTGGCGCGCTGGGAACATCCTGAACGCGGGCCGGTCTCGCCGGGCGAGTTTATTCCGGTGGCCGAGGAAAGCGGCATGATCCTCACGCTGGGTCGCAGCATCCTGGTTCAGGTGTGCCGCCAACTGGTGGCCTGGCAGGAGCACCCGCTGCTGGGTCAACTGCAGGTCTCGGTCAATGTCAGTGCCCGGCAGTTTCATCACCCTGATTTTGTCGAGCAGGTCTGCGAAGTGCTGGACGAGACCGGTGTGAACCCGGCCCGACTGCAACTGGAACTGACCGAAAGCCTGATGCTTGAAGAAATGGGTGACACCATCCGCAAGATGGCCCGGCTGCGGGAACTCGGCTTGCAGTTGCTGCTGGATGATTTCGGCACCGGCTATTCCTCGCTGGTTTATCTCAAGACGCTGCCTATAGATGTGATCAAGATCGACCGCGGCTTTGTGCGCGATATGGTCGAGGATGACAACGATGCCGCCATCGTCCGCGCCATCATCGCCATGGCGCATGCCCTGGAGATGGGGGTGATCGCCGAGGGCGTGGAGACTGTCGAGATCCAGCAACGCCTGGCCGAACTCGGCTGCACGCACTACCAGGGGTGGCTTTATCATCCCGCACTGTCGGCGGAAGACTTCGAGCAAAAGGCCTGACCCGCGCTTCGCGCGGGTCGTTTACCGTTTACCGTGTTCCGCCTGGTTGTGCGCTGGCGCGTGCGAAGCACGGGACTGCACTGTCACCAACCGGTTATTGTCGTCGTAGTGCACGACCGCAGAGCGGGTTTCCCGAAGTTGCTCGACGAGTTTGGGGTCTATGCCGTACCAGTCGGCTTCATCCGCCGGGCTCAGCGGCGGCTGGTGGGAACGACGCTCCTTGCCGCGAAAGCGCCAGATGTTGTAGTGCGACCAGGCCAGTATCAGCACCAGCATGAGCAATATCACCTGGCCATAGATGAACAGTTCCTGCACATAAGTCATATTGGTCGGCAGCAGCATTTCCACCACAAAAAAGCGTACCCCCAGTACCCAGGCGACCAGGCTCAGCAGGGGTGTCCACAGATACATCCATAGGCCCCACAACAACAGGGTAACCAACCCGTACAGAGACCGCTGTTGCCAGGTCTGCAATTCAGGACGTTCGATGATTGGCGGCAGGCTTTTGTTCATGTCTGGCGTTCTTTCTTTAGCTGGATGCCCCGGTCCGGGCTGGTCCAGGTGGCGCGTTTATCATGCCGACGCATCAGTGCCATTGGACCCGCCGCTACTGTAGTGACCATGGTGATTAACCAGAAGCCGATGGGATACCAGATCATCCAGTACAGCTTGCGACCCAGCCGCTGCTCGTAGCGCCGGTCAATGCGCATGCTCACGGCGAATTGGAGCAGGCAGACAAAGGCCAGTAATACGCCATGCCATTGCGGCACCATGGAGCTGACCTGCCAGGACGGCGGCAGATCCACCACCAGCCCCAGCAAAAACAGCGCGATCACCAACGTCATGGCGTGTGCCCATAGCGCGCTGATCAGGAACTCCAGCCATACTCCCCAGAAGCGTCGGTGACGCCAGCGCAGCAGGGTGCCGGCGTAGCGCCAGAACACCTGCATCCCACCCACGGCCCAGCGCAGTCGTTGGCGCCACAGTCCGCGGAAGCTCTCGGGCATCAGGATCCAGCACAGCGCATTGGGCTCATAGCGTATATCCCAGTGCTGGAGCTGCATCCGCCAGGAGATGTCAATGTCATCCGTGACAATGTCGGTGCTCCAGTACCCCGCCTGCTGCAGGGCCTGCTTGCGATAGGCGGCAATTACCCCGGAGACAGTGAAAATACGCCCGTAAATCCGCTGCGCGCGCTTGATCAGCCCGATAATGGAAGAAAATTCCCCCACCTGAAGCTTGCCGAGCAGGGTGGAACGGTTGCGAATGCGCGGGTTGCCGGTCACCGCTCCCACCCGCGGGCCGTGCTCAAAGTGGTGCACCAGCCAGTGGGTAGCACGCTTGTCGAGCAAGGCATCGCCGTCAATGCACACCAGGAATTCGCCGTTGGCTGCCAGGGCGCCGGTACGCAGCGCCATGGCCTTGCCGGCGTTGTTGGCCAGGTGAATCACCCGCAGCCGCTCGTGTTGCACGGTCAGGGTTTCCAGCAGCCCGGCGGTCTGGTCGGTAGAGCCGTCATTGATGGCGATGATCTCGAAATTGGGGTATTCCTGCGCGGCTAGCCAGGCGATGGTCTCCTCAATGTTGTCTGCCTCGTTGTGGCAGGGCACAAGGATCGACACCAGCGGCGCCGGGTCGCACATCGCCGGCGGCTGCTTGCGGTCTACATGCCGTTCACGGTGGAAGTAATAGTACGTCCCGCCCAGCATCCACAGACACGACATCATCAGCGGGTAATAAAAGGCAAAGGCAAGCAATAACAGTACGACGGTTCCGGTGGCATCCATAGGCCAGCTCACTCCGAGAACCACCAGTCGATGGCGGCGAATACGGCGAACTGCCCCTCGGCGTCACCATCGTATACCCGCCGTGCGGCGCTGCCGCCATAGCGCAATTGCTGCCCACCGCGCAGCGTCCATACATGCTCATAGCGCGCACCGGAGATCACATCGCCGCCGGCGCCCTCCTGCGAGTAACTGCCCGCGTACACTCCGGTGCGCTGGTCCAGGGCGCGACCATTGCCGCGCCAGGTCTGCCAGTTACTGTTAAGCCCCGCTGTCAGGCTGAGGTCAGATGTCGGGTTGAAGTAACTGGCCTCGGCAGGGTCCAGCGAATTGTTCGAGGTATACAGCCCCAGCTCGCCGTCCAGCTGCCAGCGCGGCCGGGTATGCACGCGCTGGGTGAATAGTCCCGAAACACTGCGCCGGCGGTTGTCATCATCAAAATCCATGGCGGTAAAGCTGACGCTGGCGTTGCGCCGCTCATGCCAGGTGTAGCGGGTGGTGAACTGCGCCAGCTCGCCGGTTACCCCCTGGTTGCGTCCGCGCAGCGGCACTTCTGCCGGTGAGCTGTCCAGCCGACCTTCAAAGCGCAAGTGGTCGCTGCCGGTCCACGCCAGCCAGAGCTCGGCGCCGCGATCCAGGTCGCTGTCGGTGCTGCCGTGGATTTCCCCCCGCGCATGCCAGTCCATGCGCCGTTGCTCCAGCCCCACACCAAAACGGGTGTCGTTGCCATTGCCCTCGGGAAAGCGGGCCCATTCGTGGGTCTGCCACACATACACGCGCGAGTGGCGGCTGTGCATGGGCGCATTGAGTCGCCAGCCCAGCAGCATGTCGCGGCTGCCAAAGGTGGCGCTGTCGGCGCGGCCGGTGGCCACATGCGCGTTCAGGTGCCAGCCCCGGTTGCGTCGTTCACTGCTGCGCAGGCGGTGGCGGGCCGGCTCGCTGGGGTGGAAGCTGCGCAACTCCTGGCGCAGCAGCCGGGCCTGGTGATATTCCCCCGCCGCGCCCAGAATTTCGCCTTTGCCGATCATCGCCCCGGCGTGGCTGCGGTCCTGCTCCAGAATCAGCTCATACTGTGCCAGCGCGCGCCGTGGCCAGCCCCGCCAGCGATAAATCGTCGCCAGGTCCATGCGCGCATCCACGGCTTCTGGCGCGTCCTCAAGCAGCGCCTCCAGACCTGCCTGTGCCCCAGGCAGATCTTCCGTCCAGGCGCGGGCCACGGCCGCGCGGCGGCGGGCGTCAATGTGTGCCGGGCCGCCGGTTGTTGCGGTGTTGTCTACCAGTGTGTCCATGGTCGCCAGTGCAGCTTGTGGGTGTCCCGTTTCGAGCTGGTGGCGGGCCAGGAGGGTGTGGACTTCGGCGTTTTCGGGGTGCTGTCGGGCCAGGGCCTGCAGGGATTCCGCCGCACGTTTGTCCTGCCCGGCCTCGGCGTAGCTTTG
Source organism: Gammaproteobacteria bacterium (assembly GCA_007130745.1). Lineage (GTDB taxonomy): Bacteria > Pseudomonadota > Gammaproteobacteria > UBA5335 > SLRW01 > SLRW01. Next base: position 762 of record SLRW01000126.1, on the reverse strand, counting down.
TGCCGCCGCCAGCGCGCAGTCCAGCCCGTTATCGCTGAGCAACACACAGAATTCATACCATTGCGCTGCCGCCAGCGGCTCGTCCAGTGCGCGCCAGGCGCCGGCGACGTTCTCCAGCACCCAGGGCGGGGTAGTGCGGATAGCCAGTTCGGCGGACAGCGCCACTGCCTGGCTGTGGTTGCCGTGCCAATGATGCACTGCGATCAGATCGTGCAGCACCGCCGTGTCGCGCGCTTGATGCCACAACGCTTGCAGTTGTTCAATTGCCGCCGCCGTATCCCCGGCCCGCGCCACCATCACCGCCTGCTCGCGCGCATCGCCGGGCGTCTGGGCTTCGGCCGGCAAGGTCCCGGCCAGCAAGGCAGCCGCCAGCAACCATGCCGGCAGCGCACTCAGGCCGGCCAGCCGGCGCAGGGGCAGTCGGATGAACATCGTGTGGGACATAGGAGAAGAAGACCAGGCAATAAAACGGGAGTCGTTGTCAGTATTTGATTATACAGGAACCCGCGCCGTTGGTACGGGTGTGTTAGGTGAGAAGGTGGGTGTCCCGGTTGGTCCCGGTTGGGGGGGTTGGGTTTGGGGTTTCCGGGCGTGGCAACTGAAAACTGGACACTTGATGCTGGAAACGCGTGTGCAAGCGCGGGGTGGTTAGCCCGGCTTGCGGTGATGTGCTATAAACTGCGTGCTTCTGATGAAGCTTGTGTGCCTGCGTTATGCCAACCGACTTCCGTCGTTTTTTGCTGATTTGCAGCGGCAATATCT
>SLRW01000059.1 GCA_007130745.1 Gammaproteobacteria bacterium | reverse complement strand
CTGTTCCTTCTAATCAGCTGGATGCAGAAAGCTTTTGTTCGGGCAATTCGTCCCCGGGTGGCTGCCAGACCAGATCCGGATTGCGCGCAGCGGCCACTTCATCCAGTCGCCGCACCGGTAGATGATATGGCGCCTGATGCAATGTATCGGCGTCGGTGCGGGCTTCTTCCAGTATCGCCGCCATCGCCTCTACAAAGCCGTCCAGCGCCTCGGGAGCTTCGGTCTCGGTGGGCTCAATCAGCATGCACTCGGTCACCAGCAGGGGGAAATACACCGTAGGTGCGTGATAGCCGTAGTCCAACAAGCGCTTGGCGAAATCCAGCGTGGTCGCGCCCAGCTCCTTCGCCTGGCGGCGCAGGGTGAGCACAAATTCGTGGCTGGCGCGACGCTCGGGATAGGCCGCATCGAAGCCCACCCGCTGCAACTCGGCCAGCAGGTAATTGGCGTTGAGCGTGGCGTACTCGGCCACTCGCGGCATGCCTTCGCGGCCCAGCATGCGGGCGTACACATATGCCCTCAGCAGCACCCCGGCATTGCCCATAAAGGCCGACAGACGGCCCATGGTCTGCGGGCGCTCGCGCTCGGTCTGCCAGCGCAGGGTGCCGTCTTCGTCCTCGCTGACAAAAGGCACCGGCAGGAAGGGCTCCAGACGCTCGGAGACCCCCACCGCGCCGGCTCCCGGCCCGCCGCCGCCGTGCGGCGTGGAGAAAGTCTTGTGCAGATTGACGTGAATCACGTCAAAACCCATGTCGCCGGGGCGCACTTTGCCGAGAATGGCGTTGAGGTTGGCGCCGTCGTAATAAAGCAGGCCGCCGGCCTCGTGCACGATCTTCGCCACCTGATCAATCTTGCGATCGAACACGCCGAGGGTGGAGGGATTGGTGAGCATAATGCCGGCGGTACGCGGCCCCACCAGTTCGCGCAGGGCGTCCAGATCCACGTCGCCATCATCACCGGTGGGCAGCTCGCGGACCTTGCAACCACACATGGTGGCGGTGGCCGGATTGGTGCCATGCGCGGCATCCGGCACCAGGATTTCGTCGCGCTCGGTATCACCGCGCTCACGGTGATAGGCCAGCATCATCGCCACACCGGCGAATTCACCCTGGGCCCCGGCCATGGGCGCCAACGACACCGCCCGCATCCCGGTCACATGCTGCAGAATATCCTGCAGTTCATACAGGCAACGCATGAAACCCTGCGAACGGGTCACCGGCGCCAGTGGATGGTGCTGCAGGAAGGCCGGCAGCATGGCCAGTGAATTGCACGCCCGCGGGTTGTATTTCATGGTGCACGAACCCAGCGGATAGAAGTGCGTGTCGATGGAGAAGTTTTTCTGCGACAGGCGGGTGTAGTGACGCACCACCTGCATCTCCGAGGCTTCCGGCAGCAGCGGTCGCGAGCGGCGCAGTTGCCCCGCGGGCAACTCGCCGTAACCGGTGGCCGCCCCCGCCGGGGCCTGGGCCCGGGCCCGGCGGCCCGGCCTGGATTGCTCGAATATCAGCATCATATGACTCCGGGTGCAATCAGCACGATGGCCTGCCGGGACTTCAACCCTTCAACGCCGCCAGCGCGGGTTCGTAATCCGGCTCCTGACCGATCTCCGGCACCAACTGGCGGTAAAGCACCTTGTTGTCTTCATCCAGAACCAGCACGGAACGAGCAAGGCAGCCTTCCGCCATACCTTCCATAATGCGCAGGCCATAGTCCTCCCCGAAACTGCTCCCGGCTGCAGACAAAGCGATTACATTGGACAATCCTTCCGAACTGCAAAAACCCTGTTGTTCTTCCGGGGAGTCGGCAGAGATCATCAACATCGGGGTTTCCGGATGCTGCTCAGCATACTGGTTGAACTTGCGAACCGAATTACCGCACACCGGGGTCACGATCTTGGGGAAAATATTCAGCAGCTTGCGTCCGGAGAAATCATCCAGCGACACAGGCTGTTGTTGCCGATCAAGCAAATTAAAAGCCGGTGCAACAGCACCAACCGCGGGAAGATCACCACTGATACGGGTTTCCTGTCCATCAAGGGTCACGCTGGTCATCGCCTGTTCCTCCTTTCATTTCCAGTCAGTGCAGATGCCGCCTCAAGCGGCCGACGCCTGCATGATTTCACCCAGTTTGCGGGCGTAGTCCTGAATATCCTGCGAATCGCGCATTTCGGTCGCGCATACCAGCAGGGTGTTATCAAATTCCGGGTAATCCGGCGCCACTTCCACGCCGCCCAGAATCCCGGCCCCGGCCAGTGCCTCCAGCACCGGCGCCACCGGCCGGTCCAGACGCAGCAGCGCCTCGTGGAAAAACGGGCCTGTCAGCGCCCGCTCCACGCCCGGCAAGGCGGTGAGCGCCTCAACCAGTTCCAGGGTACGGGCATGGCAGGTGCGGGCCACTTCGGCCAGACCATCCGCACCCAGCAAAGCCATGTGGATGGTGGACGCCGTCACCATCAAGCCCTGGTTGGTGCAAATATTGGATGTCGCACGGGAGCGGCGGATGTGCTGTTCGCGGGGCTGCAGGGTGAGCGTAAAGCCCTCGCGTCCCCCGGCATCCTGCGTACGCCCCACCAGACGGCCGGGAATCTGGCGCACCAGTTCCTGGCGACAACACATGAATCCGTAATAAGGTCCGCCGCCGGATAACGGAATACCCAGGGGCTGACCCTCGCCGCAGGCAATATCGGCGCCCTGCCCGCCCCATTCGCCCGGCGGGCGCAGCACGGCCATGGCCAGCGGATTGACCACGCCGATGGCCAGCGCACCCATGGCATGCGCGGCATCCACCAGCGCGTCTACATCTTCCAGCGCGCCGAAATAACTGGGCTGGGGCACCACCACGGCGGTGACATCTTCCTCCCGCCACGGATCCAGCGTCGCCAGGTCGGTTGTGCCCGTGGCAGGATCTACCGGCAACTCAACAAACTCAATGCCCTGGTTGCCCACAATCACCCGCGCCACATGCCGGTAAACCGGATGCACCGAGGCCGGCATGAGAATGCGTTTGGCGCGCGACTTGCGATTGCCGCGCACCGCCATCAGCACCGCCTCACCCAGCGCCGACGCCCCGTCGTACATGGAAGCATTGGACACATCCAGCCCCATGAGACTGGCCATCATGGTCTGGTATTCATAGATCAACTGCAGCGAGCCCTGACTGGCCTCCGCCTGATAGGGCGTATAGGCGCTGTAGAACTCACCCCGGGTGGCAATCTGCCACACGGCCGCCGGCACGTGATGCTCGTAGGCGCCGGCGCCCATGAAACAGGTATCCATGGCGGTATCGGCGGCGTGGCGATGCATCAGACGCGTAATGCCGGCCTCGTCCAGGCCGGACGGAATCCGCTCATCCGTGGCGTTTACCCGCAAGTGGTCGGGAATCTCGTCAAACAGCGTCTCGATATCCGCCACGCCGATACGCTCGAGCATGCGGCTGACATCTTCAGGGGTGTGCGGAATGAATGGCATTTCAGCCCTCTTCATCCAGCAAAGCGCTATAGGCTTGCGCGTTGAGCAAGCCTTCGAGGTTGCGCGGATCGTCCGGTTCCAGCCGGAACAACCAGCCTTCCCCGTAGGGCGACTCGTTGACCAGCTCGGGCTTGTCTTCCAGCGCCTCGTTGATCGCCACCACGGTGCCCGCCACCGGCGCATATACATCCGAAGCCGCCTTCACCGACTCCACCACGGCGCAGGCCTCGCCGGCCTCCGACAAGCGACCTTCATCAGGCAACTCGACGAAGACCAGATCCCCCAGCGCCTCCTGGGCATGCGCGGTAATCCCCACGGTCAGGCTGCCGTCGTCTTCCTCACGCACCCATTCGTGGTCACTGGTGTATCGCAGTTCAGCAGGAATCTCGCTCATTGTTCTTACCCCTTCTGATAACAGTATTCAGTCCAGATCAATGCGAATACGGCCGTGGCGCACGAAGGGCAGGCGCACCAGACGCGCTGCCTTCCATTTACCCCGCATATCGATTTCACATTCGTCGCCGGCATCCGCGGGCACACGCGCAAACCCGATGGCCCGCTCCAGCGTCGGTGACCAGCTGCCACTGGTGATCTCGCCCTCGCCGGCCGGTGTGCGCACACCTTGATGATTGCGCAAGACGCCACGATCTTCCAGCAGCACCCCGCTGAGCTTTTGTGTCACACCCTGCTCGCGCTGCGCGGCCAGCGCCTGGCGGCCGATAAAATCACGATCCGACGGCTCCCAGGCCACGGTCCAGCCTAGCGCGGATTCCAGCGGCGTGGTTTCAGTGGTCATATCGGTGCCGTAAAGATTAAGCCCGGCCTCAAGCCGCAGCGTGTCCCGCGCCCCCAGACCGCAGGGGCGAACCCCCGCCGCCACCAGACGCTGCCACCAGTCAGCCACTTCACCTGCCGGCATCACCAGCTCAAAGCCATCCTCGCCGGTATAGCCCGTACGCGAAATGAACAACTCGTCCCGCCGGGTGGCCTGGAAGGGTCGCAGCTCTCCGGCCCGGGCGACCACTGCCTCATCCAGCAGCGCCTGCACCTGCGAGCGCGCACCGGGGCCCTGCACAGCCAGCATGGCCAGATCATCGCGTTCCTCGAAAGTCACGTCACCCACGACACCCTGGCTGCGCATCCAGGCCAGGTCCTGTTCGCGGGTAGCGGCGTTGACCACCACCCGGTAGCCGTCTTCGGCGGCATAGACAATCAGGTCGTCGATCACCCCGCCACGTTCATTGAGCATGCAGGTATACAGCGCATCGCCCAACGTTTCGAGCCGGCCCACGTCATTGCACAACAACCGCTGCATGGCCTCGCGAGCTGCCGGGCCACGCACATCCACCACACCCATGTGGGACACATCAAACACACCGGCCTCACGGCGCACGGCATGGTGCTCCTCGATCTGGGAACCGTAGTGCACCGGCATATCCCAGCCGCCGAAATCCACCATGCGGGCGCCGACATCCACGTGCGTCTGATAAAGCGGCGTTTTCCTGCCCAAAGCGCATTCCCCTGATAAACAACAAAAAAAGGCGGCAGGCGCAACCACGCCTGCCGCCCCTCTGTCCGGTAACCTGAGAGATCAGGGGCTCGGCCCGACGCCTTCCCCCTACCCCTTCGGTGGTGTCACAGCCTTAAAACCGGACACGCTCTCCAGAGTCAACGCAGTTCCACGGTCCGTTTGCCTGAGCGTTTCCGGGCGGAGTTGCGCCTTCGGCGCCCGGGCGCTGAGAAGCTGCCCGGGTCTCTCCCGCAGAACTGTCATGTTGAGCCTGACACTATAACCCACGTCTACCCGAGCGGGGCAAGTACCCGGCCCGAAGGCCGTGTTAGATGCCGGCAAAGCCCGGACGATTTGGCGCCGTGCGCGCACCCGAGCGCGTGCGCTGCGGGGAACCGGGCGCGGCAGTCAACCGCATCAGCACCCATATGGCCGGCAGCGAGAGCACAACCAGCATCAGCGCAGCGGGCGCGGCTACCTCCAGCATCTCTTCACTGGCTTCAATCCAGATCCGCACCGGCAAGGTATCAAAGCCGGTCGGGCGCAAAATCAGCGTGGCGGGCAGCTCCTTGAGTACATCGATAAACACCAGCACAAAAGCCGTAGCCAGCCCGGGACGAATCATGGGCACCGTCACCCGCCACAAGGTTTCCAGCGGTCCGGCGCCCAGACTGCGGCCGGCCTGTTCCAGACTGGGTGAAAACTGCTGCAGCGCGGCCTCCTCGGACTGTACCGCCAGCGGCAAAAAGCGCACCACCAGGGCAAACACCAGCGCCGCCAGGGTGCCGTAAAACGGCGCCAGCACCGTCAGCGCCAGCATCAACACGCCCAGTGCAATCACCGGCCCCGGCAATACAAAGCCCACACTGGACAGATGCACAAAGGCTGTACTCAGCCAGTTACGCGCGCGCATGTGATAGAGCGCAATGGGCAGCGCCACCACCACGGTCACCCCCCCGGCCATCGCCGCCACGCCCAGGGAATTGGCGGCATAACCCCAGAAGCGGGCATCTATCGCCCCGGAAAGCCAGGCCTGCCAGCTCCAGTGCAGCATCCAGGCCAACGGCACCCCGAAAGCCAGCAAAGCCACCAGCCCCAGCCAGCCCCAGATCAGGCATATTTCCACTACGGAAGCACGGCGCGGTAGCTCCGCCGCACCCCGCATGCTGCGGGCGTAATAGCGCTGGCGACTGCGAAATACCCGCTCAAGGATCAGGAAGGCCAGCGTCAGCGCTACCAGCACCAGACTCAGGCCCGCGGCGCCGGAAAAATCCATACGGCCACTGATCTGCAGATAGATCGCCAGGGTAAAGGTCTGGAAGCGCAACAAACTGACCGCGCCAAAATCAGACAGCACGTGCAGCACGATCAGGGCGACCCCCGCCGCCAGCGCCGGGCGCAACAGGGGCAGATTCACTCGCCAGAAGGCCCGCCACGGCCCGGCGCCGGTCGCCCGTGCGGCCTGTTCCAGAGACGGACTGGTGCGCACCAGCGCGGCTCGGGCCAGCAAAAACACATAGGAATAGCCGGCAAGCGTCAGTATAAAAACCGCACCGCCCAACCCGTGCAGCTCGGGCACCGGCAACATGCCGGCGGTCAAGGCCATCCAATGCCGTGCCAGTACCCCGCCGGGCTCCAGCAATGTGGTGTACACATGCGCCAGCACATAGGCCGGGATCGCCAGCGGCAGAACCATCAACCAGGTGGCCAGATTACGGCCCGGAAAACTGCGCCGGGCAATCAGCCAGGCCGCCGACAGGCCCAGTATCAGACTGAAAAACGAAACCCCAACCGCCAGGCTGAGCGTATTCCACAACAGGCCCGGGATACGCGCACTCCACAACCCGGCCCAGCGCCCGGCATCCACCCCCAGCGCGCTGTAGATCACAAACAGCAGCGGCGCGCAGGCCACCAGCACCACCAGGGCCGCCACCAGGCCAACCGGGCGCCAGCGTTGCCCCGGATTCACGCGCCCACCTTCCGCGGCGCGGAGCACATGGCACAGCCAGGCAGGTCAGGTGAACTCATTATCAGGGCATACCCACAGCTTCGATGAGATCCACAGCGCGCGCCCGGCGGGAGCCCAGCAAGCTCATGGGCACGTCAGCCACATGCATTTCATCGGCCGGCGGCAGCCCCCCGGCCACCGGCACCCCGGGACGTACCGGATATTCGTGGTTAGCGCCGGCAAAAATTTCCTGGCCTTCTGCAGAGACCAGAAACGCCACCAGTTTCATGGCCGCTTCGGGTCGGCTGCTGTGTCGGGACACCGCCACGCCCGCCACATTCCAGGCCACCCCCATCTGGCCCTCGCCCTGGTCCGGGATAATCATCCGCAGGGGCGCATCCGGATTGTCATCCAGATGCCGTGCCACATAGTAGTGATTGACCAGCCCCACATCCCGGCGTCCGGCGGCCACATCGTTAACCACCTGGCGATGACGGGCATAGGCACTGCCACCGGCGTTGCGACGCAGCCCCTCCAGCCAGGCCCGGGTGGCTTGCTCACCGGCCGCTTCCAGGTAGATCGTAACGCCGGCCACAAAGCTTTCATTGGCGCTGTTGGTCACAGCGATGCGACCACGCATATCCTCCCGGGCCAGGTCAAAAACCGAGCCTATTTCCGGTAAATCCTGCGCTTCGGTGTTGACGACCAGCACCCGGGCGCGCGCCGAGAGCCCCGTCCACTGGCCGGCCTCGTCATGATAATTGGCGGGGATATCGGCGAGCAGGTCACCGGGCAGGGTCAGGAACAGATCGTGGCTGGCGCCGAGCTGCAATGAGCCGGCGTCGTTGGACAAGAACAGGTCGGCATCGGTGCGCGGGCCTTCAAGTCGCAGCTTGTTGACCAGTTCGGTAGCGCTGCCGGCATGCACTACCACTTCAATACCGGTTTTTTCGGTAAAGCGCGCCATCACCGGGCGCACAAAGACATCGCTGCGCCCGGAATAGACGACCAGCGGATCATCTCCGGCCATTGCGGCCGGCAGCAGCAGCGCCCACACAAGGGCAGCAATCAGTACGCGGACAGGGCTTTTCATAGCCAGGGCGAGACCTCGGAACGGGCACGGACAACACGCTGTCCGCAATCGCGAACCATAACGATAATGATTCTCATTCATGGGTGCAAGAAAATATCACCTTGCCAGGCTGCTTTACTCAGCGGGAAAGCTGTTTTCCCCGTGCAAAGCGCGGGCGTTTCAGGTCTTGGGTCTAAAGTCTTAAGACGTCTTAAGACTTAAAACGACCAAGCCCCATGGCTTGGGCCATGATGTGGTGCTTGAGGGGCCAGGCGCGGTCGGTCAGGGCCAGACCGTGGCCACGGAGCCATTGCACGGCCGGGTGCGAGCTGCCGAAGACGCGATGGAAGCTGTCCATGGTCAGCCCCATGAGCAGATTGTCGCCTTCGCGTTCGCGCGCGTAGGCCTCCAGCACCGGCAGCTCGCCGGGGAGATCGCCACGTTTAACGCCAGCTGTTATGGCGTCCACCAGGGCCGCCACATCCAGCAAGCCCAGGTTGGCACCCTGCCCGGCCAGCGGGTGCACCACGTGCGCGGCATCCCCCACCAGCGCCACGCCGGCAGCAACACAACGATCGGCGTGGCGGAAATGCAGCGGGAAGCTCAATCGCGGACCGGCCTGCAGAATTCGGCCAGCGGCTCCCTCCAGCGCCTGTTCCAGCTCGGCACAAAAATCACCCTCCGGCATGGACTCAAGCCGCGCGGCGTGAGCCGGAG
>SLRW01000112.1 GCA_007130745.1 Gammaproteobacteria bacterium | reverse complement strand
CCTGACGCAGCGCCTCGGTCATGCGGGCTACCACAAAGGGCTGCGAAATCGTCTGACCCTGTCCAATGGGCAGCGCGGTATCCTCATAGGCGCGACTGGAAAGCGCCTCGTCCACAAACAGGTGCCGGGGCACATCCCGGATCTGCTGCAGCACGGCCGGATCCCGGATGCCGCGCTCCTCCAGCCGTTTGGCCAACCGCCCGCGCGTGCGCTGCGAGGTCATGCCAATGCCCTGGCGGTTGTTTTCCATCATAGCTTTAAAGTCCGTCCACCCAGCCGGCGATTTTTTCCAGTCCCTCGTAACGCGTGAGGTCCACCTGCACCGGGGTCACCGACACTCGATTGCGCGCCACGGCATAAAAATCCGTCCCCGGCCCGGCGTCTTCCTCGGAGCCGGCCGGCCCGATCCAGTAAATTGGACGCTGGCGCGGATCACGATCACGCACCAGTGGCTCGGCACGATGACGGCGGCCCAGACGGGTGGCGGCATAGCCCCGCAGTTGCTCATAGCGCACATCAGGCACATTGACATTAAGAATAGTATCGGCCGGCAGCGGATCACGCATCAGCCGCTGTACCAGGGTCCGGGCCACGCGCGCGGCAGTGGCATAATTGTGCTCAGTATCCGGCTCACACACCAGTGACACGGCAATCGCCGGCAACCCCAGGAAACGCCCCTCCATAGCTGCCGCCACCGTGCCAGAATAGAGCACATCGTCGCCCATATTGGCGCCGGTATTCACCCCCGAAACCACCATATCCGGCTCATGATCAAGCAAGCCGGTAATCGCCAGGTGCACGCAATCTGTGGGGGTGCCATCGACGCAACTCACACCGGGACGACCATGATCATAGACCCGCAGGGGACGATCCAGGGTCAGTGAATTGCTGGCGCCACTGCGATTACGATCCGGCGCCACTACGGTGACTTCGGCAATTTCGGCCATCACATCCTGCAGCGTCAGCAAACCGGGTGCCTGGCAGCCATCATCATTACTCAGCAAAATCCGCACGCTTTTCCCCTGAGGCTGTCACAAACCGATACGCGGACGCGCAAACCGACGACCGGTTTCAGTTCTGTAAAAGCAGCCACTATACTGAAAGCAGCCTGCATCGTCATGCGCCGGATACGCCTCCCGCAGACCGGCATAAGCGCCGTACGATGTGCTTTGGGGAGCCCCGTTGTCATGAGCCGCAAACACGACATTGACCCGGACGAGGCCGAGCTGTTCCGATCCAGCGTGGGTAAAGTCCGGCCCCTGAGTCATGACCGCGTGGAAAGGCGGCCCGAACCGCCGGCGCCGCAGGCCCGTTTCCGCCGCCAGGAAGAAGCAGACGTCCTGCAGGCCTCGCTTGAGGAGGTCCCGGGCATTGATGTTGAGCCTGATGAACAGTTGTTCTTCGCCCGCTCCGGGGTGCAGCACAAGGTCAGCCGCAAACTGCGCCGGGGCCAGTATGCCGTGCAGCGCGTACTTGATCTGCACGGTCTGACCGTAGCCGCCGCACGCCAGGCCACCGCGCAATTCATCAACACCTGTGTAGCCGAGGATATCCGTTGCGTGCGCATCATTCACGGCAAGGGCCTGCGCTCGGCCGAAGCCACGCCGGCCATCAAATCCCGCATCGGCGGCTGGCTCACCCGCAGCAATGATGTCCTGGCCTACGCCTCGGCGCGCCCCGCCGACGGCGGCGCCGGCGCACTTTACGTACTTCTCAGAAAAAAGTGATTACCTGGTTTTACGTGGTTACGTCGCGGGCATGCGTGGTGCCGACCCGAAAATGCGTCCCGCGCGCCGAACTGCTGCAAAAGAACGGCCGCGAAATGGACGCGAAATTTTCGCGAGATGAACAGCTGAACATGCAGGACATGAAGGGTTGGGAGATTAATCTGGCTTATGATGCCGTCGTCCCCTCACGGGCAAGGACCCGGTATACACTGCAGGCGATTTCTGGATTCCCAACTGCGCGGGAATGACGTAAATGCCGGTTGCCACCGGATTAACTTGCCTCCCAGGCTATCCGGGTATCCGCCCCCATGACATCCGCTACCCCCGATACAAAACCCTTCTGGCCCTTCATGGTCTTCATGTTTAGCTTTGTCTGTAATTTCGCGAAAATCTCGCGTCCATTTCGCGGCTGTCATTTTTTGCGCTCATTCAGCCTGTCGGCGCTGCAACGGTCCGTCCCGCGATCTAACCACGTAATCACGTAACAATTAAAACTTCTCTTAGAACCGTTGTCGCGTAGGCACCGGGGGGGAGTTCAAATTGCAGCCGCAGGGTGTCCTCTTCCCAATGCCATTCGAGCTGGCTCACCGTCAGGCGCAGGGCACGGCGGTCTGAGTCCATGCCGGCATCCACCAGGCCCTGCACCAGTTCGGGGTACCTGCCTGCTACCGCTTCTTCACGTTCAGCCATATCATCCGTGGCCTGGCTGCCCTGGCGGCCCCACAGGGCGCCGGTGGGATGCAGTTCCAGTGCCGCGATCTCAGTCTCAATGCGTTCGGTTTCGCTGCCGTCCCAGAGGAAATGGCTGCGGCTGCCCTGCCACTGCAGCACATCGCCCGGCAAAGCGTGGTTCCAGTCGTCCGCGCTGACCCGTTCGCCGAGAATGGCATTGAAAATATGCGAGCGGGCCGCCGACAGCAAAATCGAGCGCTGCTCGCGCCCGCGTACCCGCAGCTTGCCGGCAAACATGGCCAGCGCCTGCTCGACGTTATCGCCCCGTCGCCCGAAACGCTGGGGGCCAAAATAGTTAGGTACCCCGGACTTACTGATACCTGCCAGACGCGCTTCAATGGCCTCGCGCTCGCCATCTACTTCGCGCAGCAACAGCTCAAAGGCATTCCCCGCCAGCGCGCCCCGGCGCAGCTTGCGGCCATGACGCTGTACCTCCAGAACTTCAAACCCCCGGCCACCGGTCAACCCGGGGTCAGGCCGCCCCGCCAGATCAATGGAAAACCACTGCTCGGCCACCGCCTGGCGATCCTTGAGCCCCGCCCATGACACGGTGCGACGGGCTACACCGCACTGCTGTGCCAACTCCCGGGCCACGTCCGGCGTCGTACAATTGCGCTTGCGTACACGCACCAGCAAGTGCTGTCCGTTCCCGTCGGGCTCGACCAGTGGCAGTTCGGTGACGAGAAAATCTTCCGGCGTGCTGCGAACCAGGGCGCGAACACAGGGCGCACCAAAAGCATAAGGCAGGGCGGCCAGCGGATCCTCAGTAGCCGTCACCCGGAGCCTCCGGGGTGGCCGCGCCGGTGTGATTATCCAGCAACACCGCAGCAAAGGCGGCAATGCCCTCGCCCCGGCCAGTAAAACCCAGTCCCTCGGTGGTCGTGGCCTTGACGTTGACCAGGCTGACATCCACGCCCAGCGCCACTGCCAGCCGTTCACGCATATCCGGCACGTAGGGCGCCAGGCGCGGCGCGGCGGCAACCACGGTGGTATCAACATTGACCGGCATCAGGCCACGCTCGGTCAGCATGCGGCGCACTTGCGAGAGCAATTCCATGCTGTCCACCCCGGCAAAGGCAGGGTCGGAGTCGGGAAAATGCTGGCCAATATCCCCCAGTCCGGCGGCGCCAATCAGGGCATCGCAAAGCGCATGCGCCAGCACATCTCCATCCGAGTGCGCCTTCAGCCCATGACTGTGGGCAATACGCACCCCGCCCAGCACCACACTGTCGCCCTCACCAAAGGCATGCACATCAAAACCCTGACCAATTCGCATCATTTACCTCTGCGCCAAATCATAGTTGTTTCCCCGCGCAATCAGGCTCTGCGCCAGTTGCAAATCCCCGCGGGTAGTCACCTTGGGATTGGGCGAGCGGGCCGCGACCACCGCCACACGCCCCCCGACCTGTTCCACTGCCATGGCCTCATCCGTGGGCGTCAACCCCTGCGCTTCGCAAGCCTGCAGGGCCATAAGTAGTTGTTCTCGCCTGAATACCTGGGGGGTCTGGGCCCGCCACAATCCTTCGCGGGCGAGGGTACGCTGAACCTGCCCCGCTTCATTTACCTGTTTGAGTGTGTCCGCCATCGGGCTTGCCAGAATACGGCCGCAGGCGGTCTCATCCAGCCCGTCCAATAATCGCGCCAGGTCAGCCGCATCCAGACAGGGACGGGCGGCATCATGCACCGCCACCCAGGGATCACCTGCCGCCGGCACCGCCTGCACAGCCTGCAGCACCGACAGATGCCGCTCGGCGCCACCCGTCACCGTTAGCACCCGGAGATCAGCCGCCAGAGGCAAGGCTGACCAGTATTTGTCACCATCCGCCAACGCCACTACCACTCCGGCTATCCGGGGCTCGGCCAGCAGGGTGTCCAGAGCGTGTTCAATCAGCGTCCGATCGTCCAGCCGGCTGTATTGCTTGGGCAGGTCATCACCAAAGCGTCGGCCTGCCCCGGCGGCCGGCATCACCGCCCACACCAGCGCCCCGGCTTCAGTCCTGTTCATCCGGAGCCTCCGCGGGATCACGCACAATCTGAAAAAAAATCTCGCCCTCCCGGATCATCCCCAGATCGCTGCGGGCGCGCTCCTCCAGCGCATCCTGGCCCTGGCGCAAATCTTCAACCTCAGCCTCCAGGGCCTCATTGCGCCGGCGTAACTCGGCATTCTCGGCGCGCTGTTCCGCCACCGTCGCCCGCAACTGCCACATCTGGCGGGCGCCATCCTCGGCCATCCACAGACGGTAGTGCAGTAGCAACAACAGCAACAACAGCACTGCCAGCAGCACCTTCATAGCAACCGATCCGGCATGGCTCAAAAGCGTCTCGCCTCCCCGTCCGCGTCCCAGCGAGCCTTACCCTGCAGGCATTATCCGGCGGCTGCAGATGCCGGCTCAAGCCCCTTCGGGCTTCACCGGAAACGCAGCCAGCCCCGGATATTCGGCACGTTCGCCAAGTTGCTCCTCAATTCGCAGCAGCTGGTTATATTTAGCTACCCGGTCCGAACGGCACATGGAGCCGGTCTTGATCTGGGTGGCCGTGGTCGCCACCGCCAGATCGGCAATGGTGTCGTCTTCGGTTTCACCCGAACGATGCGAGACGACAGCGCTGTAGCCGGCCTCGGTGGCCATCTGGATGGCCGCCAGCGTCTCACTCAAGGTGCCGATCTGGTTAGGCTTGATAAGAATGGAATTGGCGATGTTCTTTTCAATGCCTTCAGCAAAAATAGCGGTATTGGTCACAAACAGATCGTCACCAACCAACTGCACCTTTTCACCCAGCGCACGGGTCAGTATGGCCCAGCCCTCCCAGTCATCCTCGGCCATGCCGTCTTCAATAGAGATGATGGGATAGCGCGAGACCAGCCCGGCAAGATAATCAGAAAAACCGGCGGCATCAAAGCTGCGGTTTTCAGAAGCCAGGTGATACTGGCCATCACGATAAATCTCGGAACTGGCCACATCCAGCCCCAGCCATACATCCTTGCCAGGCTTGTAGCCGGCACGATTAACCGCCTCCAGGATGGTCTCCAGTGCCGCTTCGTTGGACTCCAGATCAGGCGCAAAACCGCCTTCATCGCCCACCGCCGTGCCCAGGCCTCGTTCGCGTAAAACCGCCTTGAGCGTATGGAAAACTTCGGCGCCACAGCGAATCGCCTCGCTGATGCTGCCGGCCCCAGTGGGCAGAATCATGAACTCCTGGATGTCCACACTGTTATCGGCATGGGCGCCACCGTTAAGGATGTTCATCATCGGCACCGGCAGGGACTGGGCGGCGGGTCCACCGAGGTAGTAATACAGCGGCTGGTTCCAGGACAGCGCAGCAGCCCGGGCCGACGCCAGCGACACTGCCAGCAGTGCGTTCGCGCCCAGGCGGGACTTGGTCTCTGTGCCATCCAGGTCGATCAGCGCCTGATCCAGTGCGGACTGGTCGTCCACCACCTGGCCGGTGAGCGCCTCGCGGATCTCTCCATTGACGTGACCGACCGCCTTTTGCACGCCCTTGCCGAGATAGCGCGACTTGTCGCCATCACGCAATTCCACGGCCTCGCGGGCACCGGTGGAAGCACCTGAAGGCACTGCCGCCCGACCGGTGACGCCGTTATCCAGCGTCACTTCGGCCTCAACCGTGGGGTTGCCACGGGAATCAATAATTTCACGTCCCTGAATATGGGAAATGCTAGCCATGAATACTCCATTTTGCGCAAACGTTATACGACCAGCCAACCGGCCGGCTGCGTGGCAAATCAGCCCCCTGCCAGCAGATCAGCTTCCTCGAAAGCGTGCGATTTGACGGTTTTGTCCAGTGCCACCAGAGTTTCCAGCAGACTGGCCATGCGCCTCAACGGCCAGGCGTTAGGTCCGTCACTCAGGGCTTTTTCCGGGTCGGGATGCGTCTCCATAAACAACCCGGCCACGCCACTGGCCACCGCCGCGCGTGCCAGCACCGGCACAAACTCGCGCTGGCCACCGGAGCTGCTGCCCTGCCCGCCCGGCAGCTGTACCGAATGGGTGGCATCAAACACCACCGGACAACCGGTATTACGCATCACCGCCAGACCGCGCATATCGGAAACCAGGTTGTTATAGCCAAATGACACACCACGCTCGCAGACCATGATCTGTTCGTTGCCCACCGCCTTAGCCTTGGCGCTGACATTGACCATGTCCCAGGGCGAGAGAAATTGGCCCTTCTTGATATTTACCGGCAGGCCTTGACTGGCCACGCGCTGGATGTAGTTGGTCTGGCGGCAGAGAAAAGCCGGCGTCTGCAGCACATCCACCACCGAGGCCACCTCGTCCAGCGGCGTATCTTCGTGCACATCAGTCAGTACAGGCACCCCCACCTGACGGCGCACCTCGGCCAGCACCCGCAGCCCCTCTTCCATACCCGGGCCACGAAAGCTGGCGTGCGAGGAACGATTGGCCTTGTCAAAGGAAGATTTAAATATCAGCGGCACTTCCAGCCGCGCGCAGATCTCGCGCAGCTTCCCGGCAGTGTCTACCGCCAATTGCTCGCTTTCCACCACGCAGGGGCCGGCAATCAGAAACAGCGGCTGCGTCAATCCGACCTCGAAATCACACAATTTCATGCCTGTTCACCATCGCCCCGGGCGCGCGTCGACTGCACTTCACGAGCCGCCGTGATAAAACTGGTGAAAAGCGGATGACCGTCACGCGGCGTGGAGGTGAATTCCGGGTGAAACTGACAGCCCAGAAACCACGGATGATCGGGCAATTCAGCGATCTCCACCAGCCGGCCATCGAAGGAACGGCCTGAAATCACCAGCCCCGCGTCCTCGATCTGTTCCAGGTAATGATTATTGACCTCATAGCGATGGCGATGGCGCTCAGCGATGCCGGTGCTGCCATAAATATGGTGCGCCAGCGTGCCTTCCTGTAACTGGGCGGGTTGTGACCCCAGGCGCATGGTGCCACCCAGATCACTGTCCATGGAGCGCAGCTCTTTCTGACCCTCGGGCGTCATCCATTCATTGATCAGGCCCACCACCGGATGTGCGGCGCCGGGCTCGAATTCGGTGCTATGGGCGCCGCTCAGACCGGCCACATTACGGGCGTATTCAATCACCGCCACCTGCATACCCAGACAGATACCCAGATAAGGAATTTTCTGCTCGCGCGCATAGCGCACGGCGGCAATTTTTCCTTCCACACCACGCAAACCGAAACCACCCGGCACCAGGATCGCATCCAGCTCTTGCAGCGTCTGCACGCCCTCGCTTTCCACCTGCTCGGAGTCGATATAACGGATCTCCACCCGGGTGCCGGTCTGTATACCAGCGTGCTTGAGCGCCTCGTTGAGCGACATATAGGCGTCGGTCAGATCCACATACTTGCCGATCATGCCTACCGTGACCGTGCCATCCTGACGCCCACAGGCATCGATCACCCGTTCCCACTGCGACAGATCGGCGGGCGGGAGATCCAGACCCAGATGCTCCACGACAATGTCATCCAGACCCTGATCACGCAGCACCAGTGGAATGCGGTAGATATTGTCCACGTCCACCGCCGAGATCACCGCACGCTCGACCACATTGGTGAACAAGGCAATCTTGCGTCGTTCATCATCCGGTAATGGCCCGGTGGAACGACACAGCAGAATATCCGGCTGGATACCAATGGAGCGTAATTCCTTGACCGAATGCTGGGTTGGCTTGGTCTTTATCTCGCCCGAAGTCGCGATATAAGGCACCAGCGTCAGGTGCATAAACAACGCCTGGTTCCGCCCAAGCTCGGCGCCAAGCTGGCGAATAGCCTCCAGAAACGGCAGCGATTCGATATCGCCCACCGTACCGCCAATCTCCACCAGACAGATATCGGCATCACCCGCTCCGGCACGGATAGAGGTCTTGATCTCGTCGGTAATATGGGGAATGACCTGCACCGTGGCGCCCAGATAATCGCCCCGGCGCTCCTTCGAGATCACGCTTTCGTAGATACGGCCGGTGGTGTAGTTGCTGTGGCGACCGGTGGTAGTACGCACAAAGCGCTCGTAATGCCCCAGATCAAGGTCTGTCTCGGTGCCGTCCTCGGTGACAAAGACCTCACCATGCTGGAAGGGACTCATGGTGCCCGGATCCACGTTGATGTAGGGATCCAGCTTGACCATGGACACGCGCAGACCGCGTGCTTCAAGAATCGCGCCCAGTGACGCCGCCGCAATCCCCTTGCCCAGGGAAGAAACCACGCCACCGGTAACAAATATAAATTGAGTCATCAGTCCTCGTTCCTGGCGCCGCGCGGCGCCTGGGCCCGTCTCGGCGGTCGTTGAATGCCTGCCCAGACGGTGCAGATGGCCGCAGGGATGGTGCTGGAACGGGAGTAAAATCTACCAGATAT
>SLRW01000042.1 GCA_007130745.1 Gammaproteobacteria bacterium | reverse complement strand
TTGCCAGCGAGTCAGTCTCTGCGTTGCGCCTTTTCACCGTATCCAGATACGCTTTCAAAGCCGCGCCTTGATCCTGACTCGCTGGCAAAGCCTGAGGCGCGACGAATTAATCAGCGTTTCCTTAAGCTTCCGTCATATCCGCCACTTGTCGGGCCAGAGCGCGGGCTGTGGTCCACTTGCCTCCGTACACGCCGATCAGGCGATCGAGGCGCTCTACCTCATATTCACGGCTGGCCTGGGTAGGGGCACGGCCGTCATCCGGCAGCGGTCGCAGACCGGAAAAATGGCTGCTAATGTCTTGCGGCTTGAGCGCCGGGCTCAGATAACGGTTATAAACCTCAAGCAGGTAGTCACGTTCTTCATCCGTACACTCCGGGGACTGATCAATGGGCTGCGCTACCTCGGTGGTGCCCAGCAACATGCCGTCCTGCCAGGGCAACACGAACACTACCCGG
Organism: Gammaproteobacteria bacterium; assembly: GCA_007130745.1. Classification (GTDB taxonomy): domain Bacteria; phylum Pseudomonadota; class Gammaproteobacteria; order UBA5335; family SLRW01; genus SLRW01. Next base: position 8,439 of record SLRW01000042.1, on the reverse strand, counting down.
CCGTCGTCCGGATGTTGCAACAACATAGGCGCCGGCGGAGGACGATCAAACAGCAGATGACTGCCGCGTACCGCACGGATGCGATAGCGTGGCTGCAACTCGCTGGCATCCATCAACTCGCCCACCCAGGGACCGGCAACGTTAACCACACGGTCATACAGCCGTGTCTCGCCTGCCACATACAGCTCGCCGCCGGTGCTGACCCGCTCGACTTCGGTCTGTTCATGCACACTCACGCCTGCGGACTCGGCCTGGCGAGCAGCCCACAGGCCCAGCGCATGATCATCCATCTGGCCATCGTAATAGGCAAAAGCACCGCGCAAACCTTCCGGATCAAGCCCCGGAACCTCCTCCAGCACCGCCCGCGCCGACAACCACCGATGCCGGCCCAGACGCCGGCGCCCTGCCAGCAGATCGTAGAGTATCAGCCCGATGCGCAGCTGCCAGCGCGGACGCGCGTCCTTGCCGGCGTAGACCGGCAACAATATGCGCAGAGAGCGGGTCAGCTCCGGTGCGGCCTGCAACCACCAGTGCCGTTCCCGCAGCGCTTCGCGCACCAGCCGGAACTCACCGTACTCCAGATAACGCAGCCCGCCGTGCAGCAGCTTGCTGGAAGCTGAGCTGGTCTCCCCCATAAGCTCACCGCGCTCGTAGAGGTCCACCTCGTGGCCGCGCCGGGCCAGTTCCCAGGCACAGCAAATCCCGTTGATGCCGCCACCGATCACGGCCACTTTCATGGCGCCTCCGGCAGTTCCAGCGTGCCACTCAGCTGCGCCACTGAATCCAGCCCGTGGCGTTGCAGATAATCGGCAATCCCCTCATTGATCCGGACACAGGCGAGAGGATCATAGAACAGCGCCGTGCCCAGCCCCACCGTAGTGGCGCCGGCTATAATGAATTCCAGCGCATCGGTCGCGCTGACGATCCCGCCCTGACCGATGATGGGCACCCCGTGCGGGCGCGCCACCTGATTCACCTGATGCACCTTGAGCAGGGCAATGGGCTTGATCGCCGGGCCCGACAGCCCGCCCTGCACGTTGCCGATCACCGGCCGGCGGCTTTCGGCGTCAATCGCCATGCCCTGCACCGTGTTGATCACCGCCAGCGCATCGCTGCCGGCCTCGATACAGCGGCGGGCATTCTCCTGTATATCGGTCTGGTTAGGCGAGAGCTTGGTAATCAGCGGCTTGGCGGTGGCCCGCCGGCAGGCCGCCACCACCCGCGCCGACATGTCGGGATCGTTACCGAAGGCCACCCCACCCTCTTTTACATTGGGGCAGGAGATATTGATCTCGATGGCATCGATGGGGGAATCATCGAAACGGCGCGTCACCGCCTCGTATTCCTCCACGGTGGAACCCGAAACATTGGCAAAAAAGCGGGTTTCGGTGAAATCAAGCTGCGGCAAAATGGTATCGACCACCGCATCTACCCCGGGGTTCTGCAGGCCGATGGCGTTGAGCATGCCATCCGCTGTCTCCCATACCCGGTGCGGCGGATTGCCCGGGCGCAGCTCACCGGTGGTGCCCTTGAGACAGATGGCGCCCACGTGACGATTGGAAAAGCCCGCCACCCGTGTATATTCTTCGCCGAACCCCACACAGCCCGAAAGCAGCACAATCGGGCTCTGCAGTTGCATGCCGCAAAACCCGGTCGCCAGCGAGGCCGGCAGAACGGTTTCCGCGGTGGCTGAACTGCTCGAAGAAGGATACTCAGTCATGCTGCATGTGGTTCTCTATGAGCCGGAAATTCCGCCCAATACCGGCAACATCATTCGACTGTGTGCCAATACCGGCGCCGTTTTGCACCTGATCCGGCCGCTGGGCTTCACCCTGGATGACACCAGTCTGCGCCGGGCCGGCCTGGATTATCATGCACGCGCTGCACTGCGCGAACATAACACCCTGGACGATTTTATCACTGACGTGGCGCCGTTGCGCCTGTGGGCCTTCAGTCGTCACGCCACGCACCGTTACGACCGCGCCGGTTTCGAACCCGGCGACGCGCTGCTGTTCGGTCCCGAGACCCGCGGCCTGCCCGCGACGGTACTCGAGCGCCTGGCGCCGGAACAACGGCTGCGCCTGCCCATGCGCCCCGGCAACCGCAGCCTCAATCTCTCCAATGCCGTCGCCGTGGCAGTCTATGAAGCCTGGCGCCAGCTCGATTTTGGCGGTGCCGACTAGTACCATGGGCGCCTTTGCAGAACAAAGAGGCAAACCCATGGGCTCCGAAGAACAGCTGCCGGACATCCGGCTCGATATTGACGCACTGTATCAGGAAGAAACCTTCACCGACGGCGTCAATGGTTCCATCCACCGCCTGACGCCAGTGACTACCGACGGCAACCCCGACAGTTCGCGCCAGGTGCGTTTCACCGGCCACACCCAGCTGATGACCAGTGCCGGCGCCCTGCCGTTGTCCTTCGAAATCGAGGCAGACAACCTGCAACAGGCGCTGGAAAAATTCCCCGAGGCCGCCCGCGCCAATCTGGAGCAGACCATCAAGCGGATCGAGGAAATGCGCCGCGAACAGGCCTCCTCGCTGTACGTCCCCGGTCAAGGCGGCGGCCCGCAAGGCGGTGGCCCCCAGGGCGGCGCTCCTGGCGGCGGCCTGCAAATGCCTTAGATCCGTGGTCTCTTAAACCACGAAATGTAACCACAGCGCTCACCGGGCTTGTTTTTCGGAGTATCCGGGAGGTTGCGTCTCAGGTCTTAAGCCGTCTTAAAGACCTGAGACTTAAAACCTGCAACATAAAACAGCGACCAGGGGGCACGGTTAGCGCAGGGGCAACTTATTGCAGTTCGGGTTTGGGGCCTTCGCTGCGCAGGGCCAGCACCGCCTCGGCGGCGGACGTGCCGGCGTAGATCAGGCGATAAACCTGCTCGGTAATAGGCATTTCCACGCTCAGGCGCTGCGCCACCCGCCACACGGCGTCGGCGGCCTGCATGCCTTCGACCACCTGATCGATACGCGCGCGGGCAGCCTGGGGGTCCAGCCCCTCGCCCAGCGCAAGACCGAAGCGACGGTTACGTGACTGATCATCCGTGCAGGTCAGTACCAGATCGCCCAGCCCGGCCAGCCCCATCAGGGTCTCGCGCTGCCCCCCCAGCGCCTCACCCAGACGCATCATCTCGCGCAGCCCGCGAGTAATCAGGGCCGCGCGCGTATTCGCGCCCAGCCCCATGCCATCAGCCACCCCGGTAGCAATGGCCATGACATTCTTCACTGCCCCGCCCACTTCCACCCCGGCAATATCGGGCGAGGTATAGGCGCGGAAATCACCGCTATGCAGGTAACCGGCCATATCCGAGGCAAACGCATCATCGCCGGAGGCCACGGTCACGCCGGCCGGCAGGCCCCGGCCCACCTCGGCGGCAAACGTCGGCCCGGAGACCACCGCCAGCGCCAGGCGCTCGCCGAACACATCCGCCGCCACCTGATGCGGCAGCAGGCCACTGTCCAGCTCCAGGCCCTTGGTCGCCCAGGCCAGCCGGGCGCCGGCGGGCCAGTGCGGCGCCAGCCGCTCAAGTAATTCACGAAAGGCGTGGCTGGGCACCACCACCAGCACATCCCGGGCGCCGTCAAGGGCAATTTCAAGCGCGGGTTCTACCTGCAGAGCGGGCGGGAAAAGACAGCCGGGCAGGTATTTGCGGTTCTCGCCGGCCGCCTGCATGGCCGCCACATCGCGCCCCCACAGACGCACTTCATGGCCACTGCGCGCCAGCTGTACCGCCAGCGCAGTGCCCCAGGAACCGGCACCCAGAACCGCAAGCCGGGTCATTACTGCTCCGAAGCCGGACGCTCTCCGGCCTCACCGCCCTGCTCTTGCTTGCGCCGGCGCACTTGCTCGGCATACAAGGCATCGAAATTCACCGGCGAGAGCAGCAGCTGGGGGAACCCCCCCTGGGTGACCAGTTCGTTGACGACCTGGCGGGCAAAGGGGAACAGTGTGGCCGGGCAATAACTGCCCAGAATGGGGCCCAATTCCGCCTTTTCGGCCCCCTTGATGCTGAAAATACCGGCCTGGGTAATCTCCACCAGAAAAGCCGTCTTGTCATCCTGTTTGGCGGTAATAGTCAGTCTCAACACTACCTCGTGAACCGAGTCATCCATCGGCGTGGTCCGGGTATCCAGATCCACATTAATACTGGGCTGCCATTTGCCACGGAAAATTTCCGGGGTCGAGGGCGCCTCGAAAGAAGCATCCTTGAGGTAAATCTTCTGGATCGCCATTTCCCGCCGGGGCGCCTTGCCATTGCTGCCCGCAGCCGGGTTCTGTGTGTTCTCTTCACTCATACTGCTTTCTCACTCCGGATAAGCCTGATATCGCTGAAATTATTTACGGGTCACCGGCAGCCCGGCCTGTTGCCAGTTCTGCAGCCCGCCCCTGAGTACATACACCCGCTCCATACCCGCCTCCACCAGCCGCGTGGCGGCACGGGGCGCGCTCAGCCCATTGCCGCAATAGACCACCACCGGCTTCTTGCGGCGCTTGAGCAACTCCTTGATCTGGTCATCCAGCTTGTCCTGTGGGGCGTTGAACGCATTGACGATATGTCCTGATTCAAACTCTCCGCTGCCACGCACATCAATCACCCGCGCGTTTTCGCTGTTGATCAGGCGCACCGCCTCGGCGGGCGTCAGGCGCGGCTGGGCGTTGCGCCAGCGCCACAACTCGTTGAGCACCATCAGGGCAATAATGATCAGCAGCAAGCTGAACAAAAAAGGATGGTTACCGACAAACTCCAGCGCTTGCGCCATGATATGAAATTCTCCTGCCCCCGTGGCAAATCCAGTTAAAGGTGTCTGGTCATCAATCGGCGCGCGTCCCGGCGAGACACCGGCGCCATGCGGCGCACAGTATAGCAGTCCCTGCCGGCCATGTGCCTGCGGCCACTGCGCGACGGGGCCGGGATCAGTTACAATGAATTGCTGATGCGCGACCGGCGCCGCGCGGCGCCCGCCTTTCCCTTGAATCCGGCATGAAGGATGATCCATGCGGCCTGAAAAACGCCCTGTAATGCTCACCATTCTTGATGGCTGGGGCTATAGAGAAGACCCCGACCACAACGCCATTGCCCATGCCCATACCCCGGTGTGGGACCGGCTCTGGGCTCAGTGCCCACACACCCTGATTACCGGCTCGGGCGAGGCCGTAGGCCTGCCCGCCGGGCAGATGGGTAATTCCGAGGTCGGTCATCTCAACCTCGGCGCCGGGCGCCGGGTGCCACAGGATTACACCCGCATCACCGAAGATGTACGCAACGGCGGGTTTTTCACCAACCCGGTGCTGTGTGAAGCGGCTGATCGCGCGCGCGACGGCGGCACCACCCTCCACATCCTGGGCCTGCTTTCCGACGGCGGCGTACACAGCCACCAGGACCACATCCTCGCCATGGCCGAACTGGCGGTGCGACAGGGCGTGCAAAAACTCTGCGTGCACGCCTTCCTTGACGGTCGTGATACGCCGCCGCGCAGCGCCCTGGCCTCGATTGATCACCTGCAGGCAAAGCTCGACCAACTCGGCACCGGGCATATCGCCTCGGTGGTCGGACGTTATTTCGCCATGGACCGCGACCAGCGCTGGGATCGTGTCAAGCTGGCCTGGGATCTGCTCACCGCCGGCCGGGCCCCGCATCACGCTCCCGATGCCCGCAGTGCGGTTGAGCAAGCATATGCGCGCGACGAGTCCGATGAATTCGTACAACCCACACTGATCGACGACGGCGTGCCCATCGGTGATGGTGATGTGGTGGTGTTCATGAACTTTCGTTCCGATCGCGCGCGCCAGCTCACCCGCGCCTTCTGCGAGGAGGGTTTCAACGACTTCGACCGCGGTCGCTGCCCGCAGCTGGCGCAGTATGTTTGTCTGACGCAGTATCACGCGGACTTCAAACTGCCGATGGCCTACCCGCCTGTCTCGCTTGAAAACGGGCTGGGTGAAACAGTCTCCAACCAGGGCCTGCGCCAGTTACGCATTGCCGAAACCGAAAAATACGCCCACGTGACCTTTTTCTTCAACGGCGGGCTGGATCAACCTTTCGAGGGCGAAGAGCGCGTCCTGGTGCCTTCGCCGAAGGTAGCCACTTACGATCTACAACCCGAGATGAGCGCCCCGGAAGTCACCGATCGTCTGGTCGAGGCCATCGCCAGTGACCACTACGATCTGATCATCTGCAACTACGCCAACCCCGACATGGTCGGTCATTCCGGCGATCTTGAAGCCGCCATGAAGGCCGTGGAAGCAGTCGACAGCAGCCTCGGCCGGGTGGTCGAGGCCATCGAGGCCGCGGGAGGCGAATTGCTGGTCACCGCCGACCACGGCAATGCCGAACAGCTGCGTGACCACAGTACGGGCCAGGCCCACACAGCCCACACCAGCAACCCGGTACCGCTGGTTTACGTAGGCACGCGCCAGGTCGAGCTGGCCAAAGATGGCACCCTGGCCGATATTGCCCCCAGCCTGCTCACCCTGATGGGGCTAAAACAACCCGCCGAAATGACCGGTCGTTCGCTGGTAAGTTTCAGCGAGCAACGCACGGCGGGCGGCGAACACCAGGCCTGATGGATGGCGGCCGGGGATTTGGCTGTGACACACCTTAGCCCCGCCTTGCGCACCGGCTGCCGGCTGCTGGCCGTGTTGTGTTGCCTGGCGCTACTGGCAAGCGCAGTGCCGGCCCATGGCCAGGCCGAACGGGCCAGCCGTGCCCAGGCTGAGCTGGAGAACATCCAGAACCGTATCCAGAGCCTGCGCGATGAATTGCGTGGTGATCGCCGTCGTCGAGACCGGCTGACCCGCCAGCTCGAAGACCTCGAACGCGAACTGGGCGACACTACCCGTCACCTGCGCCAGCTCGAAGACCAGCACGCCAGCACCAGCGAGGAACTCGCCGAACTGCAGCGCCAGCGCGAACAGCGCCGTGCCGAACTGGAACAGGATCGCGCAGACCTCGCAGAACACTTGCGGCGGGCCTGGATAACCGGCCGCCGCGGCCGCCTGCGCATGTTGCTCAACCAGGAAGACCCGGGTTCCGTGGGACGGGTGCTGGCCTATTACGACTACCTCAGCCAGGCACGCAGTGAGCGCATTCGCGAACTGGGTCAACGACTGGCCGAACTGGCCGAGCTGGAACAACGTATCGCCGGGCGCCGTCAAACGCTCGCAGCGCTGCGCGACGAGCAGCGCGGCGTGCTCGACAGCCTGCAAGCCACGCGCGAGGAGCGCGGTCAACTACTGGCACGCATCGAATCGCGCATCACCGAGCGTGGCCAGCAGATTGGCCAACTCGAAGCAGACGAGCAGCGCCTGCAGGAACTGATCGACGCCCTGCAGGCACGGCTCGCCGATGTACCCGACGAGCTTGATCGGCATCGGGACTTCTCGCAACTGCGCGGACAACTGCCCCGGCCCGTTCAGGGCAGGGTCATCCAGCGTTATGGACAATCTCTGCGCGATGGACGCCTGCGCTCACGCGGCATCCTCTTTGCCGCCGAGGAAGGCAGCGAAATTGTCGCTGTCTCCCACGGCCGCGTGGCCTTCGCCGAATGGCTGCCCAATTACGGCCTGGTGGTCATCATGGAACACGGCGGGGGTTATTTGAGTCTATATGGTCATACCCGCGAGGTGTATCGCGATGTGGGCGAATGGGTAACCCCCGGTGAAGTGATTGCCAGCGTAGGCGACAGTGGTGGACGGGACAGCCCCGCCCTTTACTTCGAAATACGCGCCGATCGCGAACCGGTTGACCCGGCCCCGTGGTTTGGCAGCGGACGCTGAAACCGGCCCGCCGTCATATTCCGCCGGGACTCCGATATGGTATGTTATTGCATGTTTTTTCCTGATTTGACGGCGCCGCCGGACGGCCCGGGAGTAGCAGCACATGTTTAATCGTCAGGGCATCATGATCCTGGTTTTGGGCGTCACGCTCGGCTTTGCCCTGAGCATCACCCAGGCCGTGCTGGCAGAGCGACAGAGTTCGGAAATTCCACTGCAGAAAATCCAGGAATTCACCGAAATCCTGGAGCGCGTCAAGAGCGACTATGTCGAGGAAATCGACGACGAGAAACTGCTGGAAAACGCCATCCGCGGGATGCTCTCCGGGCTGGATCCGCACTCATCCTATCTTGACCCGGACCAGTTCCGGGAGATGCAGGTCAGCACCAGCGGGCGCTTTGGCGGGCTGGGCATCGAGGTGCAGATGGAAGGTGGCTTCGTCAAGGTGGTCGCCCCCATCGACGACACCCCGGCACAGCGCGCCGGCATGGAGCCCGGTGATCTGATCATTCGCCTGGACGACCAACAGGTCAAGGGCATGACGCTGAGCGACGCCGTCGACATCATGCGCGGAGAGCCCGGCACCAGCATCACCCTGACCGTCGTCCGCGAGGGTCGGGATGCGCCCTTCACCGTCGACATTGAACGCGCCATCATTCGCGTCA